>JBGSVU010000333.1:0-22812 GCA_041752775.1 Pirellulaceae bacterium
CGGCAACGATGAGCCCGGGTGTGCGGATTGCGGCCTGATTGATTGGCGGTGCGTCGGTGGCGGTGCGTCGGTGGCGGTGCGTCGGTGGCGGGTAGTGCAGGGCGTTTTTGCAGCTCCCTGAACTGGAATTCTGGATTTGGAACATTCTGGTGAAACCGGTTTTCACCAAAAAAAATATTGTGAGCGGTTTTCAGTCATGAGCAAAGTCGTCAAAAGTGTCATCAGCCGGGATATTTCCGAGCGGCTGTCTGGTGTAACCGATTGTGTTGTCGCCAACATGGTCGGACTGAATTCGTCGGACACGGCCGCGCTCAGAACGCGTTTGCGGCAAAAGAAAATCCGGGTCATGGTCGTCAAGAACAGCATGGCCAGGTTGGCCACGGCCGGAACAAGTCTGGCACCAGCTTTCGATGGTGTGGATGGCACCGCTGCCGTCGTTTTTGGCGGCGATGATTTCGTCTCGCTGGTCAAGGAAGTTGCCGAGCTGGACAAAGACGAAAAATTTGCTGCCTTCAAGGCCCGCGGGGGTGTGCTGGATGGTGAACAGCTGACCGCTGAGAAGGTTCAGGAAATCAGCAAATGGCCCAGCCGTGAGGAGCAGATTTCGATGCTGGTTGGGCAGATTCTCGGACCGGGACGTAAGCTGGCCGGACAGCTGTTGGGTCCAGGCAGCAAGCTGGCGGGTCAGTTGAAAACTATCACCGACCGCGACGGGGAAAGTGCAGAAGGAGAGACTTCCGGGGGCGACGCCGCCGCCGAGTCTGCATGACCGCCGGGGAGCAGCCTGGAAAAAGCCGGTTGGCGGGAGGGATCCGGGGTACGGGTCTGGATGGGCCTGCTGTCTGAAAAAAATCCGGGACAAAGTCACGGATTGCTGGCACGAAATCCGGCTGAATTCGCAAAAAACGGGAAATTTTTGGGCCGAGGGCCTTAACAAGACACGTCAAAAACTGTAAATTTCTCCGTTCGGCCCGAAATTAGCAGCGGGCGGGACGGGGTCGATCAAACGAAAGGTAATTCGAGCAATGTCAGAAACAGCAACCATGGAATTTTCCGCCGACGCCAAAGATTTGGGCGACAAAATCGTCGGTTTGACTTTGAAACAGGCCAAAGAACTGAGTGACTACCTGAAGGAAGTCCACGGGATCGAAGCCGCAGCGGGCGGGGCCGTTATGATGGCCGCCGCTCCTGGTGGTGACGGCGGGGGTGCAGCCGCTGCCGAGAAAACCGAATTTGACGTGGTTTTGACTGCTCACGGCGACAAGAAGCTGGACGTTGTCAAAATTGTCAAGACCATTACCGGAGCATCGCTGATGGATGCCAAGAAAATGGTCGAAAGCTGCCCTGCCAAGATCAAGGAAGGCGTGGCCAAAGACGAAGCTGAAAAGCTGAAAAAAGAAATCGAAGCCGCTGGCGGTGCTGTCGAACTGAAGTAACGATTTCGGTGAAACATCGGTGGCGATGTTTGGCAGCACCAAAATCTGGTGTTGTCGCGATTTACCCCTGTTTCCATAATTTGATCGGTGCCGCTCATGGGCTGGCACCGCGGTTGGTGAGCATGGCATGGACGCAATGCAAGCCGGATTGCATGGGGCCGGTTTCCGGTTCCTTGCGGTCGCATCAGGTGAAATTTGATTTCGCTCCGTCCTGTTTGTGTTTATCGCCGTAATCCGGGTCCTGCGGTGGTGACCGGTTCCAGTCGGGCGCTGGTTCCGGTCCGGGTGACCCCAGTTCCGAATTTGTTCGAGTGCTGACCGCTTTGTGGTTGCTAGAACAGTTTTTGTTTTCAGGCAGGCGTGCATCAGGGCAAAAGGTGCGCGCCCGCTTTTCTGTGCGCCCGCCTGGTTTTCTGGTGATTCCGCACGCGGGTTTGGCTGCCTCCGGCCAGACATTTCGGTTGGCTGGAACGGGCCCGTCCAGCGTGTATTTTCGTTCGTGCTCCACCTGCAATTCATGAGGTAATGCCGCCATGGCTACGACATCCCAGCGCCGTCTGGTCACCAATACAGTTCGACGGTTCGGCAGTGGCCGGGAGTACCCCATTCCACCGGACCTGACGCGGATCCAGACCGAAAGTTACGTGCATTTTCTGCAGGACGAAACCGATCCGCTGAAACGCAAGGACACCGGTATCGAAGGAGTTCTGCGCGAGATTTTCCCGATCGAGAGCTATGACAAGTCGTTGCAGCTGGAATACGTGCGTTACGAACTGGGCAAGCCGCGCTACACACCGGAAGAATGTCGCCAGCTGCGTTTGACTTATGGCCGCCCGTTCCGCGTCTGGCTGCGGCTGCTCAAGGACCAGCCGGTGGAAGAGGAAGTTTACCTCGGTGACATTCCCGTCATGATGGGTGGCGGCGAGTTCATCATCAATGGTGCCGAGCGCGTGGTGGTCAACCAGCTGCATCGCAGCCCTGGTATCGATTTTGTGATGAGCACCGACGCGACCACCGATCGCGAGTCGCCCAGTTGCCGGGTGATTCCCGAACGGGGCAGCTGGATCGAAGTCAACGTGACCCGCAAGGAAACGTTGATGGTGCGAATTGACCAGAGCGGCAAGTTTTCCGCGATGACGCTGCTGCGGGCCATGTCGCCCAAGTACAGCGAAGACTCGGACATCCTGCGGGCCTTTTACGAAACCACCAAAGTCAAGGTGGTCGACCGGCGCAGCGCGGCCAAACTGGAAGGCAAAGTCTCGGTGGACGACGTGGTTTATCCCGCCGGTCACGACCGCAGCGGCGAGATCATTGTCGAATCGGGACAGCGAATCACCAAAGAATCCGCCGAGATCATTTGTTCGGCCAACGTCAAGTCGCTGGAGATCATGCAGGCGCCGCGGACACCGCTGATCCTGAATTCGCTGGCCGAAGACCAGTCGGCCAGCCATCAGGAAGCCCTCTTGCGGATCTATCAGCGACTGCGGCCGGGCAATCCACCGGCCCTGGAAAAAGCCAAGACGCTGTTCGACGAAAAATTCTACGATTCCAACCGCTATCGACTGGGCAAAGTCGGCCGGTTCCGCATCAACCGGAAGCTGGGGCTGAAGGTTTCCGAAGAAGAAATGACCCTCCGCCCGGAAGACATCCTCGAATCGATCAAATACATCCTCGAGCTGTCGGTCAGTGGTGGCAACGCCGAAGTCGATGACATCGACCACCTTGGTAATCGCCGCCTGCGCACGATTGACGAACTGGCCAGTGACGAACTGCGCAAGGGCTTTCTGAAACTGCGACGCACCGTCCAGGAGCGGATGAGTCTGAAGGAAGTCGAAGACATGACTCCGCGGAGCCTGGTCAATCCCAAAAGCATTTCGGCGGCAATTGAATACTTTTTCGGTCGCGGCGAGTTGAGCCAGGTGGTCGACCAGACCAACCCGCTCTCCCAGTTGACCCACGAACGGCGCCTGTCGGCGCTGGGGCCGGGCGGTTTGAACCGCAAACGCGCGGGTTTTGAAGTCCGCGACGTGCACATTTCGCATTACGGCCGGATTTGCCCGATTGAAACTCCTGAAGGTACCAACATCGGGCTGATTTCCAGCCTCGCGCTGTACGCCAGCGTCGATTCGTACGGATTCCTCGTCAGCCCCTATTACCGCGTGAACAAGGGCAAAGTCACCAGCGAGATCGCCTGGTTGCGTGCCGACGAAGAAACCAACGCCTTCATCGCGCCGGCCGACACGCCGCTGGATGGCGAGATGATCCAGCCGAACAAAACGATGGGCGGCAATGTGCTGGCCCGTCACCAGGAGGACTTTGAAATCGTCTCGCCGGAGAGCGTGGAATATATCGACACCGCACCCAGCCAGATGATCGGCGTTTCTGCCGGGCTGATTCCGTTCCTCGAACATGACGACGCCAACCGCGCGCTGATGGGATCCAACATGCAGCGCCAGGCAGTACCGCTGCTGGTGGCCGAACCACCCATCGTCGGCACGGGCATCGAGCGCGATGTGGCGGCCAATTCGAGCATGGTCGTTCGCGCCCGGCGGGCCGGAAAAATCACGTTTGTGGATGCAACCCGGATCGAAATCGGCAGCGACGTCTATCCGCTGAAAAAATTTGTCGGGCTGAATGAACGGACCTGCCTGAACCAGCAGCCGATCGTCACAATGGGCCAGAAAGTCGCCCGTGACGAGATCATTGCGGACGGTGCCGCAACCCACAAGGGTGAACTGGCGCTGGGCCGCAACGTGCTTGTCGGTTTCATGTCCTTCGATGGTTACAACTACGAAGACGCGATCATCATCAGCGAAGAACTGGTCAAACGCGATACCTACACGTCGCTGCACATCGAAGAGTTCGATGTCGAAATCCGCGACACCAAACTGGGTCCCGAAGAGTTCACCCGCGACATCCCCAATGTCAGCGAGAAAGCCCTGAGGAACCTCGACGAGAACGGCATCGTCCAGGTCGGGACCTATGTTCGTCCCGGTGACATTCTGGTCGGCAAGGTATCGCCCAAATCCAAAACCGAACTGACTCCGGAAGAAAAACTGCTGCACGCGATTTTCGGCCGGGCTGGCGAAGACGTCAAAAATGACTCGCTCGATGTTCCCTCCGGTGTCGAAGGAATTGTGATCGATGCCCAGCGTTTCTCGCGGCGGATGAGTCTGACGGACGAAGAGCGGAAGGTTTTCGAAAAAGACCTCAAGGCGGCCGAGACCGAAGGCAACGACCAGATCGCGCGTTTCTTCGGCGACATGGTTGAGGCCATGGAAAAGGTCATCGGCAAAACCATGACCGACGAGGACGGCACGCCCCTGACGCGTGACCAGAACTCCCGCTTCATCGCCGAAAAAGCCCAGGCCTTTCGCCTGGCACCGGTCCTCGAATCGTTGCGCAGCGAAGACCGCATCGCCCAGCTGGAACAGATCCATGCCGACATGTGGCCGGCCGTGGAGAACGCCATCGACCTCCGCGACCGCAAGGTCAACAGCATGAAACGCGGCGACGAACTGCGCAGCGGCGTGATGCAGATGGTCAAAATCTACATTGCGACCAAACGCGTGATCTCGGTCGGCGACAAAATGGCCGGACGCCACGGAAACAAGGGCGTGATTGCCAAGATCCTGCCGGTCGAAGACATGCCTTTTCTGGAAGACGGAACCTCGCTGGAGATCATGCTCAACCCGCTGGGTGTTCCAAGCCGTATGAACGTCGGCCAGATTCTGGAAACGCACCTCGGATGGGCCGGAGCCAAACTCGGTTTTCAGGCCGTCACACCAGTCTTTGACGGGGCCTCGGAGGCAACGATTAACGACTGCCTGGCCGAAGCCGGATTGCCGCGACACGGCAAGGCCCAGTTGTTCGACGGACGGACCGGAGAACGGCTCGGCCAGGAAACCACGGTGGGTTACATCTACATGCTGAAACTGCACCATCTGGTGGATGACAAGGTTCATGCGCGCAGCACAGGTCCCTACTCGCTGATCACGCAACAGCCGCTGGGTGGCAAGGCCCGCTTCGGTGGCCAGCGTTTCGGCGAAATGGAAGTCTGGGCGCTCGAGGCCTACGGTGCGGCTTACATTCTGCAGGAATTGCTGACAGTCAAGAGCGACGATGTCGAAGGCCGCACCAAAATTTACGAATCGATGGTCAAAGGCGAGAACACGCTCGAAGCAGGAACCCCCGCCAGCTTTGACGTTTTGACCAACGAAATCCGCGGGTTGGCTCTGAACATGCAGCTGGAAAAACGGCGAACCTGACCGGATCCCGGTTCCCGGTCCGGACGCAACGGTCCGGACCCACGTTTTTTCTGCTGCCCACGAACTGGAACATTTGCACACAGGAGCTGGCGAACATGTCGAATGCCGATACATCCTACGACCGCATCAACGATTACTCATCGGTCAAAATCAGCCTTGCACGTCCCCAGGACATTCGCAGCTGGTCCATGGGCGAAGTCAAAAAACCGGAAACCATCAACTACCGGACCTACCGCCCCGAAAAGGACGGTCTGTTCTGCGAGCGGATCTTTGGCCCGGAAAAGGACTGGGAATGCGCCTGCGGAAAATACCGCGGGATGAAATACAAGGGGATGATCTGCGACCGCTGCGGTGTCAAGGTCACCCACTCCCGCGTCCGCCGCAAACGGATGGGCCATATCGAACTGGCCGCGCCGATTGTTCACATCTGGTTCTTCAAGGCGATGCCCAGCCGCCTCGGCAACCTGATGGAAATGAAAACCACCAGCCTCGAAAAGGTGATCTATTTCCAGGACTACGTCGTTACCGATCCGGGCACGACCGACCTGAAACAGAAGGACCTCCTGACCGAGGACGAGTACCGCGCGGCCAAACAGCAGTACGGTGAAGGCAGCTTCAAGGCGGGCATGGGTGCCGAAGCCATTCGCGACCTGCTCAGCAGCATGGACCTGGTCGCACTCAGCGACGAGTTGCGGGTGTCTCTCGCGACCACCAACTCCAAACAGAAGAAAAAAGACCTGACCAACCGGCTGAAACTGGTGGAGTCCATTCGCGACAGCGAAAATCGTCCCGAGTGGATGGTCCTCGACGTGATTCCGGTGATCCCTCCCGATCTGCGCCCGCTGGTGCTGCTGGAGTCGGGGAACTTTGCGACGTCCGACCTGAACGACCTCTACCGCCGGATTATCAACCGCAACAACCGCCTGCGGAAACTGGTTGACCTGAATGCACCCGAAGTCATCATTCGCAACGAAAAGCGCATGCTGCAGCAGTCGGTCGACGCCCTGTTTGACAACAACCGCTGCAAACGTCCCGTACTCGGATCCTCCAATCGCCCGCTCAAGTCGCTGACCGACATGATCAAGGGCAAGCAGGGACGGTTCCGCGAAAACCTGCTGGGCAAGCGGGTCGATTACTCGGCCCGTTCGGTGATCGTGGTCGGACCGCGGCTGCGGCTGCACCAGTGCGGGCTGCCCAAAAAGATTGCCCTCGAACTTTACCAGCCCTTCATCATTCGCCGGCTGAAAGAACTGGGCCATGCCGACACGATCAAAAGCGCCAAGAAAATGCTGGAGCGCAAGGACGAGGAAGTCTGGGATATCCTCGAACAGGTGATCCAGAACCACCCGGTCCTGCTGAATCGCGCTCCGACACTGCACCGCATGGGGATTCAGGCTTTTGAGCCGGTCCTCGTGGAAGGCAACGCGATCCACCTGCACCCGCTGGTCTGCAAAGGTTTCAACGCCGACTTCGACGGTGACCAGATGGCGGTCCACCTGCCCCTGTCGATCGAAGCCCAGGTCGAAGCTCACACGCTGATGATGTCGACCAACAACATCTTCGCGCCCTCCAACGGCCGCCCGATCATGAGCCCGTCCCAGGACACGGTTATGGGTTGCTACTACATTTCGCTGGCCCTGCCCGGCCACCGCGGTGAGGGCATGACGTTTTCGACTTTTGAAGAAGCCGAAATGGCCTATTCCCAGGGTGTGATCCATTTGCACGCCAGGATCCGGGTCCGCCTGCCGGAACTGCGGCACGTTCGCGTCAACGAAGAAGACCGGCAGCCAAGCCAGATCATTACGACCAGCTATGGCCGGATTCTGTTCAATTCGATGTTGCCGCGCGGGATGGATTTTTACAACTATCCCCTGCGGGGCAGCGACCTGTCCACAGTTATTTCGGACTGTTACCAGCTGCTGGGCCGGCGCGCCACGATTCAGTTGCTGGACGACATGAACCAGCTGGGATTCCGTGAAAGCACCCGCAGCGGACTGTCCTTCGCGACCGATGACCTCGTGACCCCCGACACCAAGGAAAAAATCATCGTCGATGCGGAAAAGGAAGTTCTCAAATTCCGCAAACATTACGAACGCGGTGCGATCACCGAACAGGAACGCTACCAGCGCGTGCTGGAACAGTGGACCCATGCCCGCGAACAGATCACCAAGAACATGATGCAGGCGATGGAGCACGACGAACGGGCTCTCGGCTATGTCAACCCGGTGTTCCTGATGGCCCACTCCGGCGCCCGTGGCGGTGTCGAACAAATCCGGCAGCTGGCCGGGATGCGTGGCCTGATGGCCAAACCGACCGGCGAAATCATCGAGACGCCGATCAAGGCCAACTTCCGCGAGGGGTTGACCGTGCTTGAGTATTTCAGTTCCACCCACGGTGCCCGCAAAGGCCTGGCGGATACGGCACTGAAGACGGCCGACTCCGGATACCTGACGCGCAAGCTGGCGGACGTGGCACAGAACGTGGTCATCACGGCCGAGGAATGCGGGACGACCAAGGGCATCAACAAAAGCGTGATCTATCGTGGCGAGGCGGTCGAAGTCCGCCTGGCGACTGCCATCACGGGTCGTGTCTCGCGCCACAACATCGTCAACCTGGTCACCGGGGAATCGATTGTCGCCGAAAACGAAATGATCACGCTCGACGCCGCCCGCCGGATCGAGGAGATGGGGATGGAAAAAGTCCAGGTCCGCAGCCCGCTGACCTGCGACGCCGCGCTGGGCGTATGCCAGAACTGCTACGGCATGGACATGTCGACCGGTGCCCTCGTCGAGCAGGGTATGGCGGTCGGAATCATCGCTGCCCAGAGTATCGGTGAACCCGGCACACAGCTGACCATGCGGACTTTCCACGTCGGCGGTGTGGCCAACACACTGACGGAAGAAAGTGAAAAACGGGCCCGCCGCGGCGGGATCGTGAAACTGACCCGCATGCGGTACGTCACCAACAACAAGGGTGACGCTGTGGTCCTGAACCGGACCGGCGAAATCTACATCATGGACGCCCGGGGACGCGAGCTGGAAACCCACAAGGTTCCGGCCGGTGCCGTGCTGATGGTCGCCGAAGACCAGGAAATACAGAACAACACCGTGCTCTGCAAATGGAACCCGCATGCCATTCCGGTGCTGGCCGAAGTCAGTGGAGTCGCCCGCTTCGAGGACATCGTCGAAGGCGAAACGATGCGTGAAGAACAGGACGCCAGCGGAACCATTCGCCGCACGATCACCGATTTCCGCGGCGACTCGCACCCGCAGATCATCGTCGAAGACGAACATGGCAAAACCCTCGACGGCTACTACCTCTCGGAACGGGCCCAGCTGCTGGTTCAGGAAGGCGACCAGATTTCTGCCGGGATGATCATCGCCGAGATTCCGCGTGAATCGTCAGGGGTCTCGGACATCACCGGAGGTTTGCCCCGCGTCACCGAGATTTTCGAAGCCCGCAAACCCAAAGACCCTGCGGTTCTGTCGGAAATCGACGGGATCGTCGAGATCCTCAACGAAAAGAAACGCAGCAAACGCATGATCATCGTGCGGAACGAAGAATCGGGCATCGAACGGGAACACCTCGTTCCCCCCGGCAAACGTTTCCGCGTCCACTCCGGCGACCATATCCGCGCCGGACAACAGTTGATCGAAGGCCCGCTGGTGCCGCACGACATTCTCGATGTCTCCGGTGAAGAAGCCGTCCAGCAGTACCTGCTGCACGAAATCCAGAGCGTCTACCGCAGCCAGCGGGTGGAAATCAATGACAAACATATCGAAGTCATTGTGGCCCGCATGTTGCGCAAGGCCAAAGTCGAATCGGCCGGTGACACCAGCCTGCTGCCCGGCATGATTCTCGACCGGTTCGATCTGCGCCGCGTCAACGAAGAACTGGAAAAGTGCCTGAAGATTTCCGATCCGGGCGACAGCTCGTTTGAAAAAGGCGCCATCGTGTTGCGTGAAAACGTGGACGAGGAAAATGCCCGCATCGACGCTCTCGGCGGAAAACCAGCCAAAGGCACCAAACCGAAACCGGCCTCCAGCAAACCGCAGCTGCTCGGAATCACCAAAGCCTCCGTACAGAGCAACAGCTTTATCTCGGCGGCCAGTTTCCAGGAAACGACCAAGGTGCTGACCGAAGCCGCCCTGGCCGGAAAATCGGACCACCTCGTGGGCCTGAAAGAAAACGTGATCCTCGGGCACCTGATCCCGGCCGGTACCGGATTTCATTCCTTCCAGGATTCGGAAGTCCAGTACAACCTCGATTCGATCGAGTCGTTTTCGACGGCTCCCTCCAATGCCCTCGAACAAAGCTTCCCGTTGCTCCAGGCGGGAACCCCCGCTGCGGGTACCGGCTCCGGCAGCCACAGCGACTCGGGGACCTCGTCCGACGCCGATGCCGACAAACTCGGTCGGGCACTTGGACTGATTTCCGAACCCGAAGTGGACAGTGCCAGTGATGCGGCGAACAAAAAGCAGTCCGCCGTTCCCGGAACAGAAGAAGGTGACGACCTGACAAAAATCGAGGGCATCGGACCGGCGATTCAGAACCTTTTGTTCGCCGCCGGAATCCGGACTTTCCGCGACCTGGCCTCGACCAAACCTTCGAAAATCAGCGAAATCCTTGGCTCGCGGTTCGCTTCCCACGATCCTGGCACCTGGCCCGACCAGTCAAAGATGGCGGCCGATGGCGACTGGGACCGCCTGAAAGAATGGCAGGATTTACTCGATGGCGGACGGGGTCCGGCTCTGGCCACCGAAACGGTCAGGGACGACCTCACCCGGATTGAAGGGATCGGCCCGGTCATCCAGGATCTGCTGTACGATGGCGGAATCACGACGTTTGCCGCCCTGGCGGTGACCGAACCGTCAAAAATCCGTAACCTGCTTGGGTCGCAGTTCGCGGCTCACGATCCCTCGACATGGCCCGACCAGTCCAAACTGGCCGAAAGCGGGGCCTGGGACCAGTTGAAGGAGTGGCAAGACCAACTCAAGGGGGGGCGAGCCTGATCCGGTTCCACGGCTTTTCCAGCCAAATTGGGGCCAACAGAGCTTGACATCCCGACGCAATCCATTAGCTTTACGAGTTCCCGCCAAACCGCTCCAAAGCGGTTTGGCCCAAATTGAAACTGTCCGGATTTTTTCCTGATGCCAACGATTAACCAGCTGGTCCGCAAGAAACGCCGCCAGCCCAGAAAATTTTCCAAATCACCCGTTCTGGAACGGTCGCCATTCAAACAGGGCGTCTGTTTGCAGGTCCGGACGATGACGCCCAAGAAGCCGAATTCGGCCCTTCGGAAAATCACCCGCGTCCGGTTGTCCAATGGCAAGGAAGTCACCGTTTACATTCCGGGCGAAGGCCACAACCTGCAGGAACACTCGATTGTTCTCGTTCGTGGTGGACGCGTTCGCGATTTGCCAGGTGTCCGTTACCACGTGGTTCGCGGAACGCTCGATACGCTTGGCGTTGAAAAACGCCGCCAGAGCCGCAGCCTGTACGGCGCCAAGAAGCCGTAACGTTCAGCAAATTGCCGGATCGGCGAGCCCGTTCGGCTTCTCCTGCCGTCCGGTTTCGCAGCACGAATTGATACCGATTGCCAGTTCGATTTTTTAGAAACACAATTTCACACGGAAACCGACCGGTTCCCATTTCCTTTCGAGATCTGAATCCCCATGGGCAAGATTACTGCCAGCCGAACCCAGTTGAAACCCGATCCCAAATTCGGTTCGGAACTGGCCAGCAAATTCATTAACTGTCTGATGTGGGACGGAAAAAAGTCCGTGGCCCAGGCCATTTTTTACGACGCCATGGACCTGATCGCCGAGAAGATCACGGACAAGTCGCCGATCGAGGTTTTTCTCGAAGCCGTCGAAAACGTCAAACCGCATGTCGAAGTCCGGTCCAAACGCGTCGGTGGTGCATCGTACCAGGTGCCGATGCAAGTCAACCGGAACCGGCAGTTGTCTCTGGCCATTCGCTGGATTCTTTCCGCCGTTCGCGAAAAGAAGGGGCGCCCGACCGCCAACAAACTGGCCGACGAATTGCTGGCCGCTTACAACCGCGAAGGCGCGGCGGTCACCAAACGGGAAAACACCCATCGCATGGCCGACGCCAACAAGGCCTTCGCCCACTTTGCCTGGTAACCCGCAACATTACATTGGTCAGGTAGCCCGCCACAGCAGTGACGTCCAGTAGTTGCGGCGGCAAATGTTGAGCCTGTCCCAAAAGGGGTCAGAACCCTGGATAGCCAGAGAGGGTCAGACCCCTTGTGGAACAGGCACTTAATCGGCCCATTCCGACTGGTCTGTCAACATCAGGAATTAGGGCTACTCACGTTAGCCGTTTGGGCGCTGGCCCCGGTTTGTACCGAACAACCGTGGCTGGCGCCAAAACGGCTCACCCCTCAACGTCGCACTCGCCGCCAACCACCCCCCGGATATTGCCGGGCAACGGCCGCATCATCGCGAATCTCAACCGGCGCGGCATGGGTCCATTTGGCTGGACCATCTGGTTCACACTGGGGCAAAGCAGGCAGGAGGCGTTTCCGGCGAAAACTGCTTTTTCAATAAAAAACGGGAAAGGGTGTCCTTTGTCATCCCCGCCGTTCGTCAGGACTATACTGCCCCAAAACGGGCAGCTCCGGAAAACGCTTTCCGGCAGCAAGGCGAATACATTTCTTCTTTCAGGGAAACCGCACGATGGCAAAATTTTTGTTTGTTTACCGCAACGACGTTGAGCAGGAACAGCAGCAACCCTCCCCCGGGCAAATGCAGGCGATCATGCAGGAATGGGGCGAGTGGTTTCAGAAAGTGGGCGCCGCGCTGGTAGACGGTGGCGACGCCCTGATGCCAACCGGCAAAACGATGCGCGGCGGAACGGTGACTGACGGCCCCTTCATCGAAGCCAAAGAACTGGTCGGTGGCTATTCGGTAGTCGAGGCCGACCATTACGATGCCGCCGTGGCAATTGCCGAATCCTGTCCGATCAACGCCTATGGCGGCTCCATCGAAATCCGGCAAATGGCCGGTTTTTCCGATCCAAAGTGAACTGGGACCTGGGTCCCGGCACGAACCCGGGTTTGCAAAGTACGATGGACGTCCTCGTTCGTCGAATTCAACATGTTTCGGCGGACGTCCGCGTCCGTCGGATTCAACGAATTCCAATTCCAACGAATTCCGACGGACTTGGAAGTCCATCGTACACGCGTTCTTTGTCAATCATCACAATGAACAGAAACAACGTGCCAACCCGGTTCGCGTCACCGGCAACCGAAAACGCGCGACCGGAATCGCACCAGCTGGTGGACCATTTCTTTCGTTCCGAATACGCCAGACTGGTTGCCACACTGACTCGCAGATTCGGCGCAAGCCACTGGGAGCGGGTCGAAGACGTTGTGCAGTCGGCGCTGGAACGGGCGCTCATTGCCTGGCCACGCCGCGGCATTCCCGCCAACCCCTCGGCCTGGCTCTACCGCGTTGCCT
The DNA here is from genome assembly GCA_041752775.1 of Pirellulaceae bacterium. Classification (GTDB taxonomy): domain Bacteria; phylum Planctomycetota; class Planctomycetia; order Pirellulales; family Pirellulaceae; genus BJ22. Next base: position 13,189 of record JBGSVU010000333.1, read on the forward strand.
CCAACCTTGCAATCGACAGCTTGCGCCGCGATGCCCGCAAAAAATCGCTGGACGATTCGACTGGTCCTTCCACCGCCGAAACAGCCAGCCCGGCCGGGTCCGGTGCGGCACTTGAACTGGAGCCGGACGATTCGCAGGTCCATGACGACCTGTTGCGGATGATTTTTGTCTGCTGTCATCCCCAAGTCCCACCAGAATCACAGATTGCCCTGGCACTGAAGACGCTTTGCGGATTCGGAAATCTGGAAATTGCCCGGGCACTGTTGACGACGGGGGCCAGCGTCGCGAAACGGATCACGCGGGCAAAACAGCGCCTGCGCGAACTGAAAATCGAACCGTCTGCGTTGACGCAGGAAACTTTCCGGGAGCGGTTGCCCGACGTCCAGGCCGTGATCTATTCCCTGTTCAATGAAGGTTACAGTTCCAGCCTGGCCGACAAACTGATTCGCGAGGAACTTTGCGAGGAAGCGGTCCGCATGGCCCTGGTCCTGGCCGAACATCCCTCGACCGCGGGAGCCGAATCGTCCGCATTGTTGTCGTTGTTGCTGTTTCACGCGGCGCGGCTGGACGCCCGCATCGCCCCGGACGGAGCGATGCTGGTGCTGAAAGAACAGGATCGCAGCCGATGGGACCAGCGTTTGATGAGCGCGGCATTCGACTGGTTCCGTCGCGCAGCGAACACCGACCGGCTGACCCGCTACCACGCCGAAGCCTGGATCGCATCGGAGCATTGCCGGGCAGCAAGTCTGGAGACAACAGACTGGGACCGGATCGTGACCGGTTATGATCTCCTGTGCCGACTTTCGCCATCGCCCGTTCACGAACTGAATCGCGCGATCGCGATTGGCCGGCGCGACGGCGCCGCAGCCGGTCTGGCCGCTTTCGAAACCCTGGATGCCGAGTCCCTTCCGGACAACTACTATCTCTGGCACGCAACGCGGGGTGAACTGGCTCGCCAAACTGGCGACCTGGTCATTGCCAGAACTTCCCTCCAACAGGCCTGGAAACTCGCGCCGACCAATTCCGAGAAAGAGCTGATCTGCCGCAAACTCGACGCGATGGATCGGAGCGAGGACGCCTGACGGCCTGTCGCACTGGAGGCACCAGCGGACCCGATGAAAATGCGGGCCGCAGTTTCGATGTGGCCCGACGGAAAAACGGTCGCTTCAATGCTGGAATGGCAACGGGAACATTTTGCCGGTCCGACGAGGCGGTGTCACCAAACCATTTGGCGGTACTCCGGAAGCACTTTTGAAAACCATCGGGCGACGTTCCGGATTTCGTGGCAGCTGGAAATGAGACCAACAGGTGATGTCTCAACCCATCCTGAAATCGACTTTGCCATACACATCCCGCAGGGCCAGCGGTTGCCTGATACTGGCCAGTTGCAGCGACTGCTCCATGCCGACGACTTCGCGCAACAGCCACAGGTCTTCCGGCGTCATTTTGGGTCAATTTTTTCGGCGCGACTCATCCTGTATGCTCCACGGCAGCGATCACCAATCCGTTCTGAAAAACCCTGATACCCCTCCGGCCGATAACTCGAGGTTCGTCCCCATTGTAACGAAAACGAATTTCAGGCAAAAATGCTGGATCGAGTTCTTGTCCTGTCGCTCCACCAAAAGGCCCGCAAAACACCATGAACATTCAGGAATCAAAGCCGGGCAGGAACACAGCGGAAGAAATAGCATTTTTCGTGGCAATTCGGAACCGTCAATTCGATGAAATCCGCAAACAGGTATCTTCCAGGCCCTCGCTGGTGCTGGCCTGCGACGAAAACAGTTTTGGTGCGACTCCCGTGACGCTGGCCTGTTTTCGCAACGACCGGGAAATGGTTGATTTCATGCTGGATCTGGGCGTGGATGCCAACCGTCCCAGCGACTGGTGGGCTGGGCCCTGGACACCGCTGCATTGCGCGATTCACAACGGCAACACTGAACTGGCGGTACATTTGCTCGACCGCGGCGCTATCCTGGACGTACACACTGCAGCCGGCCTGAACCGGATGGATGACCTGCGCAGGATGCTGGACGAAGCCCCCGACCGGGTTTCGGAACGCGGCGGGGATGGATGTCAGCCGTTGCATTTCGCTGGTTCGGTCGAATCCGCGGATTTTTTGTTGAGCCGCGGTGCCGACCTCAATGCGCGGGACGTGGACCACTACAGCACGCCGGTCCAGTACCTGGCATTGCGACGCCCCGAAGTCGCGCGGCATCTGTTTGCCAAAGGGGCCGAAGCCGACATTTTTTCCGCCGTCCTTGCCGAAGACCATACTGTCGTCGGTTCCCTTCTCGCCACCAGTCCCGGCGTTGTCGATGAGCGCATCAACCAGCAGCGTTTTCCTCCAGGTCCGGCCCATGACGTTCACAATATCATGACGTTCACCGTCGGAAACAATGCCACACCGCTTCAGGCCGCAGCCAAAGGCAACCGCGTCTCGATGGTCAGGGCCCTGGTTGATGGCGGTGCCGATATCAACGGTCGCGGCGGCTACGACGACTCGACTGCGCTGCACATTGCTGCCTGGGAGAACCACGCCGAAATCGCAGAGCAGTTGCTCGACTGCGGCGCGGACATTGACATTCGCTCCGGCAAAATCCACAACAACAGCCCCGCCGGATGGGCCATCGTCGCCGGCTCCGACAGGGTTTTTGCGCTGTTAATGGACCGGGGTGCCGAAAAACCCGACTGGTTCATCTCCGACGCCCAGGCCGCCATGGCCGGAAAGTTCCTCCCCTACAAAGCCGTCCCGCCGGAAAACTACGCGAGAATTCTTGCGCGGCTGGGAGGTTAGCAGGAAAGCGTGCTCCTGTTCGCTCCGGAATTCATGGCATCCGGGCCTATTTGTTTTTTCCGTCGCAACATTTCGGCCTTACCATGCCGGCGATGACCATTCCGGCGACCAGCCATGAAAAGACATCGTAACCAAAATGAAAAGCGGCCCAGAGCGGAGGGTGCCGCCACCAGATCATGTTCCCGGCATCGGCCCAGACCGCGACAAACAGGCCCAGAAAAAACACGGCCGCGAACCGGCTTTTGAATGAGTGGAATGGCGACAGGCACACAAAAACGCTGGCCAACAAAGCCGAAACAAACATGTGCGCGAACCCCATCCCCATCATCGTCCCCATCGACGGCATCTGTTTGTCGTAGTACAGAATTGCCATCGGACCGGTCGCATTTCCCTCAGCATTCGCGTAATCGGGGTACATGTACAATCCCGACTCTTTCAGCGCCGTTGCCATATTCCCGACCAGAGTCTGGTCGGTGATGACCTCAGCCGGACGCACGAACCCCATCAACACCCCCCACCACAAAAATCCGCAAAAGAAAAGTGCGATGGCGGCCAGCAGCGACGCGAAGAAGACTCGCATGGTCGATCCCCTGGATTTTTGAATTGTTGCCAAACAGAAGAATGCCTTGGAGCCCCAATATTAATTCAACACCGGTCGATTCTCAAGCTGCCTGTACTCCCTCTTTCCGGCCTGACTTGGGCCGGCATCCTCCCCCGATTACGGCAATCGCGTATCGCATCAGTTGAGTTCGATGCGGGAATCTGATGAAAAGAAGCGAACAGTCTTTCGCTAACTGGATGCACAGAGTCAGATAGAACATCAGGCCCGGGCGAATCCTGGTCCGCCCCTCCCGAAAGTCACGTCGCGCATCCAGCATCGTGTCGACCGCATGCATCGCCTCGCAAAGGGAAAGGAAAAAGACCTTAAACCGGGGCGTTGATTTCTGCCCCAGAATCATCAATGGCAATGCGCCGGCCAGTCGCCATTCGCGACGAATAGTTTGCAGGAATTGAGTCCCCCCCGGCACGAATCGTTTTTCTTCGGACAATCTGAAAATCGATTCCACGGTGGCCACAAAAGGTGATCGAACCTCGTGGCGAACGATCACGTGCCGCAGCTCCGTAAGCCGATGGCCCAATTCGTATGCCGACTGCGCTGCATGCTCCCACGGGAGGTCGCTGGCCAGAAATCCGGCAACTTGCCGGCAAAGCCGTTCACGCGACGGCCGCTCGTTCAATTCATCCACTTCCCGGTCAACCGCATCCATCGCCGCAATCAAATGAGCCAGATCGAGTGACTCGCCTGGTGAAAGTTCGATCCCGAACGGCCTTGTCAGCCGCCAGAACTCCGCGTGGAGTGCGCGGTAAACAGGGCGCACATGGGTCCAGTCCATGGCCGGCAAATCACGGGCAGTCAGTGGACTTTCACACCCGGCAGCAACCTCGCCAATCCCGGTACTCGCAATGGTCCTGTCCACCTTCCCGCCTTTCTGTTTCCGGCGATCGCCCCGGCAGCCATGCTACGTTCCGGCAAAGACGCAGGGAATCCCGGTTTAGCTGGCGACCGGGCGGATGTCCGGCTTGCCGATGTCCAGAGTGCAGTTTGATCTTTAGTGCGACAGACTCCCCAAAAACCGAAAACCAGGTCTGACCCTGAATCGGCGAGCGGTTGGGCGTCAGCCCTCCGTGTTCAACAAAACGTCCCCGGCGAGCGGAATGGCGTCAGCCACCCGTGTTTCGTAAAGCCAGCGAAACCGCCATGTCCGAAATCAAAAAAGAATTCTGGCCCCAAGCCGATCGTGACGTTAGGCTGACAAAAATACTCAGTGGGGTGACGCGCGACGGCGAAAACACCAGACACGGAGGGCTGGCGCCCTGCCGCCCGACCTGCTCAACGCAGTCAACGAAATCATCGCAAAAACCAGTTTCGTGAGGCTTTTGCAGATCTACTCGCCTGCAACAGCCCACTGGCTGAATTCGGACCATTTCCCCGACGCAAAAATCATTGTACCACCCGTGCGGCGATCGACGACAAGCGGATACATCGCTACATCCACAGGTTTGGGCGGTTCCTCGATTTGACCGTCGCTGCCCAAAACGTCGGTCAGCGCTGGTCGAGCGGTTTCAAGTGTGAATATTCCAATGAACGATCCTTCGGGAGCAGGCAACGTTTCATTTACCAATATCCCCGGCGTCTGGTATCGGGCCCGCGGACGATAGACACGCGAGAACCTGTATTTATCCTCGTTGTAGCGATTCCATTGGGCAATCAGTTCGTCCTGGACTTGTTGGGAACTCATCAGTACTCCGGCTTTGGCATCACCATTTACGATGTTGTTTCCATTCGCGCAGTCTTTCGCCCCGGAATATTCAAGGTGATTTGCACCAGCCAGAAAAACAAAATCGAGACAACTTGCGACACATGGAATCAGCAACATGCGATTCATGACGTTCTCCTTGAAAATCGGGAAACAGGGTTACGAACAAAAAATCTTCCAACCGGCCAGCGAATCGCCAGCCAATTTGTGCCAATGCACGATTCGGACAGCCAAACGCTGGCCAGCAGACTCAGCCATACGGAAGCGATGTAATTGAGTCCGGGATCGACTGACATCCAGCCCAACCCGGTCTGAATCATGCGAAAGAAAACCGCGGACAGGGCGATGCTGAACGAACGCACCATCCAGCGTATATGCGTTGGAACATCACTCCGCCGAATCGCTGCGTAGCCACACCAGGTCGTCCACCACCAGGCCAACCCGGTCACGGCGAAACCAGCCGCGGCAACCAGTCCACCCTTGGCAAACGGCGACATAATCAGGCCCGTCGGAGCGGCAACCCACAGGACAGCGTTGAAATAGATGTATCCCAAAGCGAAATGCAGTCTTCGAAATCGCAACAGGGACGGAAAGAACAGCGGAAAACCCACAACGAAACAGACGCACGCGCTGATCACATGAAACCGGAAGGCCGTCAGCCAGATCGCATTGCGGCTGACCGGCAATTTCTCGACCAAAAACGCCGGCGTGTATTCCGACTGAAAATACTCTGACGAATTCCAGACAATCAGCCCCGCCCGGCCGATCATGGCGACCACCCAGACCCGTGCCAACCCGAAATTGCGAAACAGAAACATGGAAAACCAGCCTCGAAACGCCAGAACTGTTCAACGTCCGACCAATGGACGCTGATCCCTTCCAACTGGTTCCATGGCAGCGGCAAATCTTTCCGTGCCCGGTAACAGGCTCACATCGACGCATTCAGAAAAACTGCACCAATTGCACAGTTACCCGTTTATCGACTACAAAACCACGGGCCGATTCACGAACATGAGGTCAAAAAAACGGGAAAAAGCTGAAAAATCTGGCGGCAAAAGGCAGGTCGAACAAGGCTGGCAGATCCAGGCTTCTGCCGGGACAGGATAGCGGCCTTGTCACCCGGCACGATAATGGCGATGTCCTGATTTGTCACCCCTGTATTGCGAATGGGGCTACTTTGGCAATGAGGCTTTGGACGTCGACTTCTACATCTACGCCGCCATGCACATTCAAGTTCCTGAAATTGGCGATGGACCTCGAGCAACTACCAATATGCCGAAAGTTGCCAACAAAAAGAAAACGGCGAGGGGGAGCGCCAGGAAATCGACCAGGAAATCGGTGAAGAAGGCACCGGTCAGGCAGCTACCCATGGTGAAGAAAAAGTCTCAGGCGCAAAAGCCATCTCAAGCCCCCAAAAAAACCTCCGACAGGACCTCGCAAAGCCAGAAAACAAGCTGAAACCATGTCCTTTATTTCCCCAGAAAACACCGACGTGCTGCCATGTTGTATTGGCCGATCCACAGAACCTGATGCGAACTTTCTTTCCCCGATTTTTTCCTCTGAAACAACATCGACCGCCGCCGCCGACACCCTAACAGCAACAGATTTGGCTTTCGATGGATTTGGAAGCGTGAGAATGCTGGTCTGCACTACTCTTGGCGCAAAACGTGGGCAAAACGGACAGGCTAACTGAAAGAATGTGAGAAACCCGAGTTAAGTAGTCTGCCTTCGAGTGATCTGGATCAGCTGTACGATGGACGTCCTCGTCCGTCGAAAAATCGCTGCTATCGACGGACGAGGACGTCCATCGAACTCTCGACTAATCTCCCGCGACCCGCAAGAGCAGGTTCTGGAACTCCGGGCGGAGACGGACTTCGCTCAGGTCTTCAGACGAATGCAGGTAATCGACCTGTTTTGGCCTGGCAAAATGGCCGCGCTGGCGGGCTTGTTCAAATGCGGCTATCGCCTGTTGTGACCAGTCCTCGATCTTTTCCGCCAAATCATCAGTTTCCGGTTCGCCCGATTGCCTCAGGCTGCGGGCTATCAAGGCACAGACGCGACCGTATTGAACATACTCGCGCGGGTTCTGGCCCGATTTGTCGCGCGTTTGACCGGCGATATCCGAGGCCTCATTCACTTCTCCCGCCAAGGCCAGAGTGGCGGCCAGTTTTAACTGGGCCATCACCGACCCAGGGGGTGGCGTGACATCCAATGCGCTTCGCCAGTCTTCGACCGCCTCGTCATAACGACCGAGGTTTTCCAGTGCGTTGGCGCGGTTACTGTAAGCCGCCGGGACAATGTTTGCGACTCTGGGATCACCTGGATTTTCGCCTTCGAGCACCAGCAGCAGTTCCAGGGCGTGTTTTGCATGTTCCAGGCTGGCCTCAAAGTTCCGGAGTTGGCCAGTGAGCGCGCTCAGGCTGTTTTCGCAAGTCGCGATACCAGTCCGCACTTCTCTTGATTGCGGATTGCCCGACAACTCGCTGGTAAACAGGTCCCGCGATCCTTCCAGCAATTCAATTGCCTCTTCCAGCCGCTCCGTATGCTCGGCAAGAACAGATCCGTAGTTCATCTGGCCGATCGCCAGCGACCTTTTGTTTTCCATCGATTGCGGGTTCAATTCGACGGTCCGCGTCATGGATTTGACACTCAAATCAAATTGTTTCAGTGCCTGACCGACTTTCCCCTGCTGAATTTTGACAATCGCCAGAATTTCGTGTGCATTTGCCTGGTGCGTAATATGCTTCTCGATGTCGGGAAACACGATTGCCAATTGGTCGGCCAATCCCGCTGACTCCGTCAACAGCGAGTCGGCTTTCTCCAGCTCACGTTTCATCAAAAACAGGAGCCCCCGGTTGTGCAGGCTGGTTTGCAGGGTATGCCGGTCGGCAAATGTCGACTCGGAACGGGCCGCAAATTGCCTGGCTGAGTCCAGCACCGTTTCAGCCAGTTGTTCTGCTTCCGGAACTCGGCCCATGGTTCTCAGGACGTTGGAAAGGTTGCCCTGGCAATCAGTCAGTCGACGCTGAATGTTCAGATTGGCAGGCTCCCGTTGCATCAAATCCGTGAACAACTGTGTTGCCGCCTCGAATTGATCGCAGGCCAACTCCACTTTTCGGGATTCACGAAGGACGATCCCTTTCTGGTTCAGCAATTCAGCCAGTCTCCTGACTGTGCCAGAATCCGGGGAATGTTTGACCAAAACTTCCTGCTGGCCAACGATCGCCTGGTCAATGGTGACCAATGCGGCTTCAAAATTGCCCAGCGTCATTTGAACTCGGGACGATTTTTTCAAGGTGTCATGGTGCCGCTGTCGAACGTCCACATTTTGCTCATTGATTGCCACTTGCGTTGCCTGCAATTCCAGAGCCTGCTCAAAATGTTCCAATGCCTCTGCTGGTTTTCCCAAGTCCATCAGGATTTCGCCCGCCAGATCATGCGTCCGTTCAAGCTCGGCCAACAAGCTGTCGTCGTCCCCGTTCTCCAGCAGAAAATTCTCGTAATAGGACAGAGCCGACTGGAGCAATTCATTTCGGAGCGGCATCATGCCGGGAACGTCCAGCAACCGGTTCGAGGCGACTTGCGTATAGAACTGGTCAACTGTCTGTTTCGCCTGTTCGTAGCGGTGTTTGGCTTCCGCAGTCGCCGCCCTGGTGGCCTCGTTGGCCCGACTTTCGCGTTGCAAAGCCTGCGAAGTCAGCACCCAGCCGACGGTCGATGCAATCAGCCCGCCCAATAATGAAACAAGGGCTACGAGGCTAACGATTGCCAAAGCCGGATTTCGCCGTCGCCATCGTCTCAGTCGTTCGATGCGAGACACGGGGCGGGCCAGAACCGGATCGCCGTCCAAAAACCGGCGAAGATCACTTGCCAGATCATAAGCCGATGCGTACCGGTCGGCCGGTTTTTTCTCAAGACACTTCAGGCAAATCGCCTGCAAGTCACCGGGGACCGCCGGGTTGATGCTGCGGGGCTCAACGGGCTCGGCGTCTTGCACGGCCAGAATGGTTTCGATAATGGTCGGTGCGGCGAACGGTTTTCGAAGTGTGAGCAGTTCGTACAGGACGGCACCCAGCGCCCAGATATCCGATTGCGGACTCGCTGCGCCTTGCGAGCCCATGGTTTGTTCCGGTGACATGTATGACGGCGTTCCGACCAGTGCGCCGCTGCGAGTCGTCCCAGGATCGTCTTGTTGAATTTTCGCCAAACCAAAATCCGTGATCCGTGCACTTTCAGCCAAACGACTGGGTTCAATCGGCGCCCCGATCACATTTTCGAGCAGAATATTACCAGGCTTGATATCGCGATGAAGTACCTGGCGGCTGTGCGCATGCTGCAGCGCATCGGTCAAAGTCGCAACCAGCGCGGCGGAAGCTTGCGAATCGACGGGAGCATTTCTTTCCGCCAGCCATTCAGAAAGGGATACGCCCGGAACATATTCGCTGACCAGAAAACTGATCGAGCGGTGCTTGCCTGTTTCGTAAACCGTGACAACGTTGGGATGAGAAAGAG
>JBGSVU010000334.1:0-1684 GCA_041752775.1 Pirellulaceae bacterium
GGGAAAACGCACGACCATGGGAGGTGCCACGCCGCGATCGGAATAGTGCTGAATCAGCTCGGCGATGCGAATCTGTCGCGCCTGATCGGGTCCCGGCTGGGCAACCACATACCCCTCATCGTCGATATCAAAATACCCTGCCCCCCAGCGGGAGATGTTGTAAAGTTCGCAAGCATCCTCGGACGACCAGGTATTTTCGATTTTGTCCAGCATTTCACCTCTTTCCAGCGAATGGCTCCGTGCTCATGGAGCGTCGAATTGGCGGTTAACGGCGACGATTTCCAGTAAACGGCTCCAGTGCAGCCGGCAGAAAACTTTTTGCCAAACCGAAAGTATACCAGTTTCTGGAAAATGAAAAGCGGCAAGCAGAACAATTAACCCGGCGAAAACCGATTCCCCGCAGCAGCCACTCCACCCGGGCGGCGGACCGTCGTTGACTTCCCTGTTCGAAACCGCCAAAGTTTGTGAAGAATCCCGCCAGTCATTCACCGAAAATTCACGACCCTCAGGTTCGGCGCCGGACCGGGAGCGACACGGTTTGATCCCCTGCATAAACTGGACCGCCACGAAACCTCCTGCCCCGTTGCACTCCGCCGAATCCGCAACCGGGCGTGGCGACGGAGTCCGACCGGATTCCGTTCAGGAACTGGAATTGCGTGCCGATTTTTTTCGCGAACAATGGCTTGTCAGCGGTCCTGGACAGTTGGCGAAAGTCGTGTCCTGCTGCGGACTGGAGTCCCCTGCCCCGATCACACTTCGCTGGACAATGCCATCGCAAGGAGACGTCGGCGGATGCGAATTGGCCAACGTCGCGTGGTGTCCGGCGGTGCTGCATGATCTCGAGCCGGAGCTGCCGGAAACGGTGCGACTGACGTGGGTGCTGGCCACGGCCCTCGTTCTGCAGGCTCGCGAAACAGGCGACGAAGACAGCTGCGGGCCGCGATGTTTTGCGATTTCGCCTTCTGTCGCGGGTATGGTGGTGGCACTTGCTGCCGCCGAGTCCACCGGACAAATTGCCCGAAACGGGAACGGGCAACTGCCCTGTGAAACGGCTCTGAGGCTGTGGAAAGTCGCGCCAACGAAACTGGAGAGGGACTGGATCGGGAATTGCCTTAATCTGCGGGAATCGGGAATGGTGAAATTCGCCAGTGAGATTCGCGTGCACTCCGGTGGTGAAGTCAACCTGAACAGACTTTGTGAACGCAGTCCCCTGTCGCGGCGGAGTGAGAATTGAACAGCAAACAGATGTACGCCCGACTGGTCTTTTGGCCGACCTGGGGATGGAATCTGCTGTTGCGGTTTCTGGGAATCCGCAGCTGGTGGAGCAGCGTCGATCCACAGGTTTTGCTCGGCGCGCGTCCGCTGAAAAAAGATGTGCTGCAACTGCATCAGCAGGGAGTCCGCGCGATCGTCAACACCTGTGAGGAGTTCCCTGGGCATCGGGAGTTGTACCGGAAACTGGGCATCTCTCAGCTGCACATTCCGACCACCGATTTCCAGCCCCCTCCACTGGAACAGGTGGAACAGGCCGTGCGATTCATTGACGATTCCATCGCGCATGGAGACAAGGTCTATGTCCATTGCAAAGCTGGCCGGGCGCGCAGCGCCACCGTGCTGATGGCGTGGCTGATGCATTCGCGGGGGATGACGGCGTCCGAGGCACAGCAACACCTGCTCGCCTGTC
>JBGSVU010000335.1:0-3101 GCA_041752775.1 Pirellulaceae bacterium
TCTTTTCCAGATCTAATCGGCACCTGCGACAGGCCCCAATTCGCAGTGGTTGAATAGCTTGGCTCGCCGCCAGTTTGCACCAGTTCCAGAAAATTCAGACGGCCAAACCGCGTTTGCAACTCATGCGACTCAATGCCTTCAAGGTCTCTCGACTTCAGGTCTTCGGCATACTTCCGGCCAGGCGGCTCAAGATACGAAGAGAATTCCGCTGACAGGAATCGGTCAAAAACCGAATGGTGCCTGAAAGTCCTTTTTGGCGAATACTCTTTCAGTCCCGGCAGGATCGGACCGAATCGGCGGGTTGAACCCTCCTCGAAACTGGCAATTACAATCACATCGCTTTCCCGATGGTTGGCAATGTTGGTAAACAGGGTCCATCCCTGATCAGTCCCCGTCAGCCATTGGTAATGAAAGAACAACGGAGCCATAAAGCCCTTCAGCGGCAACGGGCCCGGAAACAGCGTAAAAACCGTTGACAAAAGTGATACCTAAACCAACAAATCCTGAACCATTGCCACCAGTTGGCGGTTCGGACATTTGACGGATTTCGGGCGGGCGCTGATTGCGGCGTCACTCGCCTGGTTTCAATTGAACTGAATCAAAACTGTCAGGTAGTGACATCACGTTTGATTCGGCGTCCTTCACGTCAGTTTCCCTGTATCCTTGCAACTCGGCCTGAAGCATCAGCCATCCCTGAAAACCGAAAACCAGGACTGGCCCCGCGAAGCCGCGCAGGACTGATCCCGCGAAGCCGCGCGCGGGCTTCAGCCCTGGGGTAAACCCTGGATGAACTTGCGGTCCAGCGTTGAGACCCAGTTGATCCGGGAAGGCTTTGACCTCGACACCGTGTCAAATTGGCTGGGCAATTCGCCGGATGTCGCGCGAAAACACTATTTGAAAATCACACCAGGGAATATTGCCAAGGTCACTGCAATGGTGATTCCAGCAGGGACTGAACAGTTTGCAAATAGTTTGCAGTTGTTTGCAAATCGCATGCAGAATGGTGGAGAACCGGGAAGCCGGATTTCAGAAAACCCTGATTTTTTGGGCACCAGCGAGCACCGTGGAGTACAAAAGTACACCCGGAGGGATTCGAACCCCCAACCCTCGGTTCCGAAGACCGATGCTCTATCCAATTGAGCTACGGGTGCCTGAATTGAGTTCCTGGCGATACCCCGCCCGAAAACCCTGCAAAAGTATGCCCAGTTTCTGCGCCGCTGACAAGGTCGCGTTTCCATTTGGCCCCCCAGCGGATTGTCGGAAAGGTGGCTGGCGAGTGGAGGACTGGCGAGCGGAGGACTGGCGGGTGGAGGACTGGCAGACTGTCGGACGAGCCAACTGTCGTATTGGCAGACTGTCGGACGGGCGGAATCCTTCCCGCAACTGGATTTTCCCGTTAACCGAGGTGCTCGTTCATCCAGGCACCATATGCGGCAGAGCAGTTTGAGATCGGCAGGGCGATGATCTCCGGCAATTCATACGGATGGAGCGAACCAACCAGCTCGGCGGCCCGGTCGAACAAGTCGCTACGGGTCTTGGCCGCCAGTAAATACTCCTCGCTCGATTCGCGGCCGCCGTGCCAGGTGTATACACTCTCAACCGGCCCGCTGATCTGAACGCAGGCTGCCAACCGACCGGCGACCAGTTCATCGGCGATTTTGACCAGCGGCTGCCGATGGTCACAGGTGGTTTGCAACATGACGAATTGTACGCCGCTCATGCCCGTGTCTGACCGTTGAGTCCAGATTCTGTTTTCCGCCACCCAATTGTCAGCTATCTCAAACGACTTTTGAATCCCCCTGGGGAAGTGTCAATCACAAAAAATCAAGTCCGGAAGATACCGCCTGTCTTCAAAGGGGGCAGGCCGTTGGCAGGACCAGGTTATTGGCCTCGAATGCAGGATGGCTGTCTTATGAGTTTGGCCTGGACGGCAGGCAGGCAGGATGCCTGCCCTACGTGAACAGGATGACTGCCCTGCTCTAAAAAAATCTGTTGGCCGCGGCCGGGGACCTGAAAATCAGAATTAAAGATTCAAAAAGGGCAGGCCAGGGGAAATGGGGGCTTTGCGATTTGGGTTGCCCCCCCCGAATGCCGCCATTATACTCCGCCACCCAATTTTCCGGGACTGGCCAAAAACATCATCGCACTACTACCTGCCCGTGCAATCCGGTTCTCCCGGAGCGCCCATGGTCGAGGAACAGTCCGCCCCGGAGCGTCAAAAAACTCGGGCGCAATGAACCTTTTTCAAAATCGACTTTAGTCACAACACCACTTGAGCCTGATTGAGCGAAACGTCCGGTTCGCATTGAAAGCCCGCTGGGGAGGCTGCAGTAACATCGTGCGCCGATCCCGCCTGGCGAAATGGATGATTCCCGCGAGTCTCGTTCGCTGCGACACGCGTTGTGGCATTAGCCGTTCTCGAGATCTGCTCACTGCCCTTCTGTTCCTGCTGTTCTTTGTCTCAGGAATTGCCGGGCAGAGCATCAGCGCCCAGGAAATCCATTTTCGCCAACCCGATCCGGTTCACGCGATCACGGTCTCTGCCTCCCGCAGCCACGTCTGGCACAGCAACCAGATGAAGATCGTCCATTTGCAGGGCGACGTCCAAATTCGCCAGGGCACAACCGCGGCTCAGGCAGACGAAGCGGTCGTGATGCTGGCCGATGACAATCAGGTCCGTATGGCCGCGGGCGAAACGATCGACGATGGCGGCCACGACCTGTCCGCCGGCCAGGCGACGCGCATGATTGTTTACCTCGAGAAAAATATCCGCATCGATCTGAACGCTTCGGCCGGGTCGCCCGGCAGCCTGCCGCCGGCGGGAGCCACAGAAAGCGGTCGCCCATTAAACCGCATCGAAGAACAGGATTCCTGGCTGGGGCGATTTTACACGGACCTCCCAGTCGTCCTGCCGGCAACGATCCAGCCTCCAGCAGAAGCCACGCCGCTGATTTTTGAACGGGCCCGCGCCGCCATCGAACGTCAGGCGACAGAAGAAATCCGTCCGGTGCAGTTCCTGCAGTCCGGCCCGGCCACGCAACAGCTGGTGTCCCCGCTGACCGGACAGGTCCAGAACCTGACACCGCAGCAGGCGGCACCCG
>JBGSVU010000336.1:0-12165 GCA_041752775.1 Pirellulaceae bacterium
AGCAGACTGTCCAGGTCATCGTCGCCACCTGCGATATCATTGCCACTGGAATCCGAACTCAAATCTTCAGTCCGCCGGTCGTGAAATACCATTGATTCCGTCAGCAGCAATTCGGGCCGCTCGGCACCCCAGACCACGAATCGCTCGGCAGTACCCTCGGCCGGAAAGTTCGGATTCGCCATGTTGGTGGAAATGTCACCATCCACTCCCCAACCGTCCCAGGGATACAAATCGAACTCAAATCCGGTACAAATCGCGTCCGGATCACGGAAATCAACGACGTTCGCCACCCACTGGGCAACATCCCGCCGATAGGCCAGCAAGTCGTCAGGGTCCGACTGAAAGGGCACGTCCATCATGTCGTTGTCATAGTCAAACCAGTCATCAAAATTGACAAAACCATCGCCATCGCGATCCACAACCTGAGTCGCCAACAGCGTCAGACAATAGAGATGGCGAGCGTACAACTGCCGCGCGTACTGGTCCGAAACCCCACCGACCGTTCCATTGCGATCGTAGTCCATCCCGAACGGCGGCCGACCATAAACATCCGGACGGACTTCTCCGGCGAGCGATTCCGCAGGCTCGTCCACTACATTGTTGGCAACACCATCGTCCAGCCCATTGCCCAACGGCACATTCAAGTCCATTTTCCGCCCCTGGATCACTTCTGGAGGCAGCATTATCTCCAACTGGGCACGAATCAATGCTTCCTGCGCAACCGTTGGAACCGTGGCCGGAGGAGTCAAAAAAATGTCACGTCCAAGCGGGCTGATCAGCACATCACGCATCCGGGCCACCACCGATGTTCCCGGCACTGGAATTTCAAAACTGTCCGTCGTCAGTGTCCGGTCGATATCGGTTCCCGTCGTGCCAAAACTGTCACTCAACAACAGACGCAAACGGCCCGGCAAAGCGACCGAATCGTAATCGTGCCGCCGCAACAGACTCTCCAGCTCCCGCGGTGAAAAGGGCGTGTCCGCCCCACTCAGCGATGCCGTAAAAGGTGCCCGCGAAAAATCCATCTCATAGGCCGAATCCAGAATCTCCGACGCAACCGGCAACGGATTGGCAATCATGTCAATCACCGGCAATCCCCACTGCAATTCGCAATTCGCAGGCGTCACGGAATCATATGGATTTTCCGGCAAGGCCGTTCCGTTGAAGATTCCGATCGGTGTCCCCCAGGCGATTCTGCCATGGATATCCATCGCCGAAGAAAATCCGTTCCCCACCAGTCCCTGACCGGGATTGAAAGTCCGGTCGGGATAGACAAACAGCTTGTAGGCGCTGGCAGGGTCGCGACCCAACCGGCCCGGGACATTGTCCGCCGGAACTCCGTACCGTCCCACGATGTTGACTCCGGCCACGTTCCTTCCCCGCATCAGAAATCCCACTTCCGTGGCAGGCGAGGCCAGGGCAGGTGCCAGACTGATTTCCGGAGGACCGTATCCCTGCCCTTCCGAAATCCCAACATAGTTCCCCAGAAACAGCTGGGGGGTTTTCAGCCGGTCCGCCCGCACTTCCGGCTGCAGCAAATTGCCATGCGCATTCAAATTCAGGCGGCCATCCATGTCCTCGACCCGGTAGGCAACCAGAGGCTGCAGCCGCCGGCCATTTTTGTCCGTCTGAACCGGCAAGCCGATATTCATCAGGATACTGTCCATCATGCCATCGCCCGTGTTGTCGATCTGATAGCCAATATCCGGAATACCATTACCATCGCCATCGAGATAAATCGAATTGCCACCGATGTCGCGAATGTCAGCCAGAAAGGTGTCGCCGCGATTTACAGGCACCACTCCAGACGGGGCGGTCAGGTTGTGATATTGAACCAGCGAGGGCCGGTGAAAACTGGGAATAAATTGGGGTGGCCCGCCCGCAACATTCAACCAGCCACCCAAAAACATGTTCTGAAAATCAATCGCATCGTAATCTTCATTGATCGACAACGCGTTCGGAGTCTGCACCGCTCCCGGTCCCGTTCCCGTAAACGACCAGGAATAGTTTTGCACAAATTGGGTCCTGTCGTTCCCGGACCGGTTGGGCCGCAACGTTGGCGGCTGGGTATTCGGCGGGGAACCAGGAGGCGCCACGAGGGCAGCCGTCGCCAGCCCCACCTCGGCGCGACCCGTTACCGGATCACCCTGGAAAACTCCCGCACCAGTCCCGGCGAAATCACGATTGTTGATCACCACATCCGGTTGCGGCACAACACCGGCAGCTTCCGGAGGCAAAATCAAATTGGTGAAGATATCCAGTTGCGACACAGCACCGGTCGCGATCGTTGTGAAACCCACACTGGAATCCGATCGCGGTGGCAGGAAATAAAACCAGCGATGCAAAACCACCGCCGGAGCAACCGACGTGTCAATCTCGACTTCATATTTCAGAATCCGGGTCGACGTTCCCGCCAGCGGACCACGGATGAACGAAATCACCTGGCCGTCATAGGCACCCGTCACATTGGAAAAAGTACCCAACTGGTCGGTCAGCAGATTGCGAAAATCCTCAGGGACAGTCAAATCGAGATCCAGTTCCACCCGCAAAATCTGGTCCCCCGTCGCCGGCACGATCTGCGCATTGCGAATCCGGCTGGTCACACCATATCCATACTGGTCACCCAGAATGTCCTGCCCCTTCAGAGGAGACGATACCACGCCCAGGTCCGGACCCCGCAACAGGTCGTAAAAGGCCCGACTGACCAACGACCTCGATTCGTCCACACGGGTGTCAATCCGGGCACTGGCCCGCGCCGATTTCCGGTACTGGTTGGCCAGCAACACAAACGATGTTCCCATCAACAGGAACAACACGATCAGGCTGATCACAAACAGCAGTATCACGCCCCGGCGTTTCCGGGCCACAGCCAGGAATCCGGACTGTTTCAGCGTCCGGCCAGTCATCATGTTTTCAAATTTCATCGCTTGCTCCTCGAATTTTCCAGTCAGCCGGAAAACACAGTGGAAAAAATTACGGTTTCAGAAATCGCTGCCAGCTGGAAAGTGGACCGGCAGATTCAGGGACAGGGCAAAAAAATCAGTCGCTAATCCGGACAGTCCGCTCAAACACCGTCCAGACATCCGGCAAGTGAATCGCCATCGTGTGCGAAGGCTCGAAACGCGGCCGGGCAGCGCCTATGACCTGAGCCGCAAAAAGGTTGTCGGGAGGAAACGGCGGCCGCAGAGCCATCGGGTTGTTCTCGTCAAGTACAATCCCCAACATCGGATCGACCTCGTACCCCATTCCGAAATCCCAGTCCGGCCCTTCCAGTGACACATGCCAGACGTCATCGCCCAAGGCCGGGGTCGCGTTGTCATCCAGAAAGGCGTCGGTCACCTGGTAAAAGTTGTATTGCTGCACAAAACGGCTGGTCGCCACATCAAAAATCACATTGGTCAGCGCCATCCAGTCGCCGCGACGAATGTCATAGCGCTGTTTCGAATTGACATTGGATGCCGCCAGCGGCGCCGGCTGGATCAGCTGCAACGTGCCCCCATTCGCTGAATTCCTGAAATGCGGATCACTCAGCCCCGTCAGCCGGTTGGGCACATCATTCGGAAAGCCCGGCCAGTAAACCGAATAGACTCTGTCAAAGGCCTGTTCGGCCAGCGGAAAACCCGTGGCCGCGTCCATCGCCAATACCGGCAAAGGTCGCCGCTTGTAGACCATGAAAAAATTTCTCGTCTCACTGACAATGTCACTGGCCTGGGTATCGGGATTCACCGGATAGTTGCCGGTTTCGGGAGCAGCCGGAGGAAACGGAATGCTGGTTCCGGGATCGACTGCAATCTGCGGTGAAATGGTGGCGGGACAAGTCACCACAGCCCAGGAGACTTCGCCCAGACTCTGCATCCGCGCCTCCATCCTGACACCGGCTGTCGACACCGACGTATCCATCTGCGGAATCGGCAACGCCAGGTCCCGGGACAAATACTGGTTCCCCGCATTGAAGGTCACCGTGTCAGCAAACTCTGCTTCGGTCATCGCCCGGGACTGCAGATCATCGTGCCAGCCCACCAGATCATTGGCCAATGACCGGCGAACGGGTGCCACAAACGGAACGGCGGCGTTGAGGCTGGCCAAATCGGCAACCGATGCCCGCTGGACCAATACGGTCTGGTCGTGGTTTTTGATTCCGGCCGTGGCGTTGATCGTTCCCGGCAAAGGAGGCGCCAGCGAATTGCGGATCAGCAACTCGGCGGCCGGATCGATAAACGGAAATACACCCGACGAAGGCGGCATCGCATTTCGCAAACCGGACTCAAACCGGTCGGCCACGCCGGCTGGGTCCAGGCAATAACAGCGCGCCACCGCGCCGGTCTGCAGGATCCAGGCCGGTGGCGGCGGAACAGGTCCGCCCGTTACCGGATCCGAAGTCACCACGGGCGGCGTTTCCAGCACCCGCCGGACCACCAGTTCCTCGGTCGCATTCCGCGCCAGATTGACTGCTTTTTCGGTATCCATTCCGATCTCGGCCTGCGAAACCGCGAACGGAATCATGATCAGAACCCCCGACAGCCCGATCAGGGCCACCACGATCGCCGTCAATACCTCGATCACCGAAAGACCACCGCGGGGGATGCGATAAATACCGATACGAACCGTTCGACCCCTGGCAGAGCCCGCGCCCGTTTCGAAGCATTCTGTCTGGTTGATTCTGGTCATCGCACTTTCTCTCTGTTAAAGCTTCCCGTTCACCCGGGTCCAACGCATCTGTTGCTCATTCCGGCCGATCCATCCACCTGCTCCACCTGCTTCACCTGCTCCATCAGCCACCTGCGGCGGATCAGTCTGCCGTCTGGCTGCGCTGAGTCGCAAACCCCCGCGCCGCCAGAATCCGAAGTCCCTGCAAACCTGCCATCGGAAGGGGAGTCGGATCCACCAGAGCCCCCGTCAGCTGGACCGAGTCCGATGTCGTGGTCCACCCGCTGGTGTGATCGACCGTGACCCACTGGACCGTATGATCGTTCAGGACGTCTTTGGACGCCCGGTAAAAACTGAGCGGCATCTGGTAACCCGCTGCGCTGTTGTTCAGGCTGAACGTGTTTTCCTGCTGATCCGTCGACACGCACAACATCAGCGGAATCAGCGGACGGAACACGGTCTGCTGGGGCGAAGTCGCGGAGTAACCATCCAGGCCATTGAATTTGCAACTCGCCACCCACGCATCGACCAGAATTCCGTTGGGATAGACGCGATCGATTTTCCCGCCCGCTCCATAGATCACGACCACCGGTTGCGTGTTCGGATCGACAAAGGCCGGAAAAGCAACCGGGTCCAAACCATTTGCCACCGCGTAAACCGGATCGACCAGCGGATTGGCACGGTTGATCGGCATGAAATCCTGTGTCAGCCCGGTCCAGGTCAAATCGTTGTTGTCCAGGTCGAATCCGGGCGCCGTCAAATCGAGATTGCCGGAGTAGTTCAGGTTGACATAATGCCCTTTGGGCAGATTGACCGCCGAGGCCGTGTCAATTTCCGGTCGGGGAGTGATCCGGAATGCTGACCCATTCTGCGGCAAAACCTGGTTGCCTTCGCACCGGCATCCCAGATCCAGCGTCGCCGGGATGGCCCCCGGAGCCACCGTGTTGATCCGAAAACTCACAGGTGAACTTCCAAACTGGATCACGCTGCCCGGTTCGATCCGGATTCGCGAATCGAAAGGCTGGTTGATGCGAACGTTGAACAGGTAGGGGTAAAACAGTGGAATCGGGTTGGGTGGCAACGGAGGCAGAACCGTCACCGTCGCAAAATCACTAGCGGTGTTCCCGGTGAATGGCCGCGGCCGCTTCATGTGATACAGCGTGAATCCGGCGTAATACACCTTGCTACCGGTGCCGGTCGTGGCGTTGCCGGTTCCGTCCGGAACCAGTCCTCCGGCGTCGACCAGCCGGTAGTAGTTGGGATTGCGGGCGATCACCACACCGGCAAATCCATCGACTTTGGCCCGCGTGCTGGCTTCGTTGAAAAACATTGCCACGGTCCGTGAAGCCTCACGCAAACTCCGCTCGCGCGACACGGTGCGCACCTGGGGAATCACCAGCAGCGCCACGGCAGAGAGAATCGAAATCACGACCATCAACTCGATCAGCGTGACCGCCGCGCGAGTCACCATCTTAATGCCGAAGAATTCCGGTAACAACTGGCTTTTAATCACGAAAACACCTTTCAAAACTCAAAAATCAGAGTTTTCCTGCTATAAGGATGTGGTGGAGACCGATCGTTGCGCAAATGCATCAAGTGCCGCAACTGTGGCGGTAAGCTATCGAAACCGATGCTACCAAGATGGATCTGATAATCGTTCGGGTCAGGTGCCAAACGGGGATCCAGAAAGTTATCACGAAAATCAAAAAACGAATCGCCATTTCGATCGACCGGAATACCATCCTGCCCGACGTTATTGACAGTCATGCTAAAAACCAGTGGATATCCGGCGCCGTCAACAATTTCAAGCAAACCATTTTCATTCAAATCTGCAACGTCATCTGAACGCAAAAAACTGGTACCTCGATTGCCATCCCTGTCGTACGTACTATCAAGAATCAAATACAACATTTCGGAACTCTCGATAACTGACCAGGCCAATTCCTGATAGCTAAGTGCAACCACCCCGGGCACTACATTGCCATCCCAACCACTGTAATTTTCCTTGTAGGGATATAAAGCATCATTATATGGGAATGGAAACGGAAGCGAACCTTGCACCAAAGAATCCAAATTACGGTCATAAGTAGCACTAACACGCTGATTCATTTTCAAAAAACTTGGACTTACTCGCCTCACCAACAAATCCGTATAAATACTTACCCATTCGCCCGTTCCTGAACCCATGCCTCCAGGCATGTCAGGCCAGTAATTTTCATACTCCTCCACAACCGGAAGTCCCGGACGCAATGTAGGACTGGGGTTTGGAACTCGAGATTGGATACTTGGATATGCAGCTAAATCTTCGATGTTAACTGGCATTTCAGAACGAATCCACTCGCACAACGTTCGCTTAAAAATAAACTGCTGTTGCGCCAAATTGGGGATCAAGTCTGATTGCAGCCCCGTTGGTGGCGACGCAAAAAAATCTCGCTGAAAATCAAAAGGCAACTGGCGTGTTTCAAATGAATCCAACTTTTCCTGAAGCGTCGAGCGGATCCGGGCAATTAAAGCTTGAGTACGCGACTCGCGGGCATCGTTCCGCACGCTCGCCAGCGTCACCAGCGCCAGGGTCGAAAGGATTGCCATGATCGAAATGACCAGCAGCAATTCAATCAGCGTAAAGCCCTTTTTTGCATTCATTGGTTTTCTCCCACAGTTGTCAGCAAACCGGCTGGCCCCCTCTCCATCCGGGAAGGGGCCCCCGCGACTGGCTACTTCAACAGAATTTCCAGGCGACCACCCGTAAAGTTGCAGATATTGTCAAACCCATACCGACCGTTCTGCTTGACGTCTGTCACCACCGTACTGATGTATTGCGGCAGCGGCGGAGCATTACCCGTCGGCATCAACTCCTCGAAATTACCGTCCACTCCGGGTGAAAAAATCTGGAACGAATCCTTGTTGTACAGACTGACCGCTTCCATTCCAGCCGAAGGCGGATTGGAGTAAGGTTGCGAATTGATCTGCGTGTCCCCCAGTAAAAAGACACTCGATGGAAAGGCATCCACGCCCGGACGAAAACTCTTCAGTTCAAAATACAGAAACGGCTTGGGCTCTCCTGCCGTCTGGGAATAGGCACAGGAGTAACCGAGCGTCGCGTCCCAGGTGGGCGTGGGAGCCGACGAGGGCGCCAAGTTCTGTGGAATCAACTGGGCTTCCCGAAAGTCGTACAGGACGTCCCGCTCGACTTCCGCCTGACCGGCAATTTGCACGTTGTAGGGAGGAAGCGATTCGACAAAATCATCGCCCGGAACGGCGGGCGTTCCGTTGTTGTTGACATAAGTCAGGGGGAACTGCTTGTTCTTCGCCAGTCCCGAGAGCCAAAAAGTAAGCGCCGTCTCCGGACCGAGGTATTTCCCCACCTGCTCCCACCAGACATCGATTCGCCGGACGCCGGGCCCAAAGGGCATCCCCGCAAGCTGCATCTCCTGGTGCTGGGGCGAATACTGATTCAAAAAAGTCAGAAACTGGTCTGCCGTCGCAATCCGCGAGAAATCGGGAGGATAGTACCCGTGGCTGGTTTTGAACGTTTCCAGGGCCAGCGAGATTTCATTGTTCTCATTCTGAATCGTGAACTCCCGTGAACGCCGCATCGCCGCCATCAGGGCCGGTACACCAATCCCGGCCAGAATGGCGATGATCGCGATCACCACCAGCAGTTCTACCAGCGTGAAGCCGCCCGCGGTGCGGCGCCGAATGGATGCAAACATGGTTAGTTCCCCTGAACGAATAATGGGCTGACTTGAATACCGGCCGCGATACCCCGGCCAAAGGGTTCCGATTCACCTGAAATCCGGACTATTTGTTTTTCGACAGTCCGCCGATCAGCGACAGCAGTGGCATGAACAGCGCCAACACGATGCACAACACCACCAGACCGAGGAAAATGATCATCAACGGTTCGATCAGCTTGATCATCCCCTCGGTGATGTTGCTGACTTCCTCGTCGTAGTAATCCGCCACCTTGTACAGCATCGTGTCCAGTTCCCCGGTCTCTTCACCGACATCGACCATGTTGATCACAAGGTCTTCGACCACCGTCTTTTTGGCGATCAGGAAATAGAACAGCATGGCGATCATTCCCAGAGCGCCGGCACCGTACAGCACGTAGAACCACAAATCGACTTTGATGAACAGAATCGTCAGCGGCGGCATCGCCAGCGTGGCAAAGAAAAAGAACGCGGTGACCGGATTGAAGTTCGGAATCGCAAACTTTTTCATCGGCCGGGCGATCGTCTCCCCCTCGCGAATCGAATCGGTGACTTTGGCATACAGTTTTTCATACATTGCATTGCCGGAGGTCTCCCGCGTGATCGACAACCCCTCCAGAATCGGCACGCCGCTGGCGACCAGGGCGCCGAGCGTCCGTGTCGTGCGGGCAAGGTTGCTTTTCTCCATCAACTTGCCAAAGATCGGAATCTTGATCAGGTACAAATGCCAGCCCATCCGGCCGGCGCGGAACTTGCAAACCAGGGCGATGAACAGCACAATCGCGATTGGTATCAGCGGAAACATGAACCAGAGTTTCACGCAACGATCCGAAACCGCCATCAGCAGCTTGGTGATTTCCGGCAGGTCGATCCCGAATTCCTCGAACATGGTTTTGAATTCGGGAATGATATAAATCATGATGAAGGTCAAAATACCGATGGTGAACAGAATCACCATGATCGGATAGATCAGCGCGCCCACCACCTTGCTCTTGAGCGACTGCGTTTTTTCCTTGAACTCGGCCAGACGGTTGAGGATCAACTCCAGCGACCCGCCGGCTTCACCGGCCTTGATCATGTTGACGTACAGCCGGTCAAAAACCTTGGGCGATTTGGACATCGCTTCGGACAGCGATGCCCCGCCCTGAATTTCATCGCAAACATCGATCAGGGCATTTTTCAGGGCGCCCGGCCGGGACTGGTCCTGCAAAATCTGCAGGCTGCGCAGGATCGGCAGCCCCGCGTCCTGCAGGATCGACAGCTGGCGGGTAAAGGTCACCATCTTCTTGCCACCCGCTCCGCCGATGGCAAACGTTTTCCCCTTGCCACCCCGGGCTTTCTGCTTGTCCGTTTTCTGCAGGGCGATTTTGGTGACGAAATAACCCATTGAGCGAATCGTCGCCTGGGCTTCGTCCTGGGTCTGGGCGTCAATGACGTCGCGGATCTCCTGGCCCTGGGGATCCATCGCTTCAAACTGGAAAATTGGCATGTCTCTGCACCCCGATGGGGCGCCTCAAACGGGTTTGGCTCTGGAAATCCCTCCCCGGTCCAGGGACAGGGCTTCCAGAAGGTACTGTTTGGTACAAAAACGGAAAAATCAAATAAATTGCTGTTTCGGTCGCTAAAACGCCGGGAACGGTACCTCGGGCGGGAACGCCCGCAGAAACCGGTCAGGCTTCGAGAATGGTTTCGCGGATGATTTCATCGGCGGTGGTCTTGCCTTCAAAGGCAAACTTGATCCCGACTTCGCGGAGAATCGTCATCCCCTTGTTCTTGGCGGCTTCCCTCAACTCATCCGCCGAGGCGTTTTCCAGAATCATGTTTCGCAGCTGGTCGTCCATGATCATCAGTTCGAACAGGCCGATGCGGCCCTTGTATCCGGTGTTGTTGCAGATGTCACAGCCCGCCCCCCGAAAGAACTTCCGCCCGTCCAGCGTTTCGCGGGGGATGCCCAGTTCCGCCAGGGCCTGGTCGGTCGGTTCGACTTCTTCCCGGCAGGAAACACAAATTCGCCGGACCAGCCGCTGCGCGAGAATTGCCTCAACCGTCGCCGTGATCAGAAAGGTCGGCACTCCCATGTCCTTCAGACGCGTAATCGTTGTGGGGGCATCGTTGGTGTGCAGCGTGCTGAACACCGTGTGCCCGGTCAGCGAAGCCTGAATGGCGATCTCGGCGGTCTCCAGGTCGCGAATCTCGCCCACGAGGATCTTGTCCGGGTCCTGCCGCAGAATGGCCCGCAGACAGGAGGCAAAAGTCACCTGGATGTCGTGGTCGATCGGAATCTGGACGATGCCGTCGATGTCGTACTCCACCGGGTCCTCGGTCGTGATCAGCTTGTCTTCGATGTGATTCAGCTCGCTGAGCGCCGAATAAAGCGTCGTGGTTTTTCCCGAACCCGTCGGCCCGGTCACCAGAATGATCCCGTTGGGTTTGCCAATCACCTTGCGAAAACTGGCCATCGTGGGTTCGTCCATCCCGACGTTTTCCAGTTCCAGCGACACCACGCTGCGGTCCAACACCCGGCAAACCACGCTCTCGCCAAACAGCGTCGGCAACACGGCAACGCGCAAATCGACGGGGTGACCACCGACCGTCAGTTCGATCCGGCCGTCCTGCGGCAGCCGCCGCTCGGCGATGTCCAGATTGGCCATGACCTTGATCCGCGTGGTGATCGCAAAGGCCAGATGCCTCGGTGGCGGAACCATCTCGTACAGCACCCCGTCGGCCTTGATCCGGATGCGGAATTCCTCTTCGAAAGGCTCGAAGTGAATGTCACTGGCGTGATCCTTGATCGCCAGCAACAGCACCATGTTCAACAGCTTGCGCACGGGAGCGCTCTCCACCAGCTCGGAAACGTCACTCAGGTTGATCGGGCCACTGGTGCCAATTTTTTCCGACGCCTGTTTGAGGCTGTTGTCGGCTTTCAGTTCATCAATGATTTTCTCAATGCTCTCGGCATCGGCATTGAAAAACTTGTCGATCGATTTCAGGATCTGGGCTTCGCTCGCCACCAGAATGCGGATCTCATATCCCAGAAAACGCCGCAGTTCGTCCTGCATGGAAATATTCTGCGGATCACAGGTCGCGATCGTCAGGATATTGTCGCGGACGTTCAGCGGAATCACGCGGTACAGCTGGGCCATCGCGTCCGAAACGACTTCGCGGGCGTCGTCCGGCGGCACGACACCTTCCAGATCGACCGTCTGAAGACTGAACTGCTCGCCGAGCGCCTGGATCAGCTGGTCATCGGATACCAGTCCCATGTCTTCGGCGATTTTTCCCAGCCGCTGACCGGGGTTCTGGTTCTGTTCCTCAATCAGCATTTCCAGCTGTTCGTCGGTCACAAAACCAAGGTCAACCAGAATTTGTCCCAGTCGTCGAATTGCCATAAACCCTGTCCCAATGAAAATGATGATGCGATGCTGACGGGACTCCAAAAACCCCTGCCCGCCCGACCTGCCGCCGCCTCCGGATGCGACACGCCGTGGCCTATTTCTCGTCTTCCTCTTCCATCCCCTCGTCGAAATCGAGGACGTCGTCGGTCCCCAGCTGACGCCGCGCGGTGGCAATTTTTCGCGCCAGCGCGTCGGGATCCTGGGCCTTGCCGAGAATGTCGTCGACTTCGCATTTCTCTTCCTGCCAGAGCCGGAACAGACAGTCATCCATCAGCATCATGCCGAATTTGGATCCGGTCTGGATCGCCGAGTTGATGCGGAACGTCTTGTTCTCACGAATCAGGTTGGAAACCGCCGGCGTGACCACCAGCGATTCGTACGCGGCCACACGCCCGACGCCGATCCGCGGC
>JBGSVU010000337.1:0-6659 GCA_041752775.1 Pirellulaceae bacterium
ACTGACCGGCCCGCTTCCCTGTGACACGCTGATGCACCGTGCTGCGGACGGGGAATTCGATTGCGTGGTGGCGATGTATCACGACCAGGGACACATCGCGCTGAAACTGATCGGTCTGCATCAGGCGGTAAATGTCACGCTGGGGTTGCCGATTGTGCGAACCAGCGTCGCGCACGGGACGGCTTTTGATTTGGCGTGGAAAGGCGTCGCCCGGCACAGCAGTATGTCCGAAGCGATTCGCGTGGCTGCGCAGCTGGCCAGCGTCCGGACGGAACGCTGCACCTGAGAAACACAGTCACGATCGACGCAGAAGCGCCCGCTTCCGTCGGGTTCATCCCGGCGGAGCGAACAACTGGCAGCTACCAGCGGTCAGTCATCAGTTGTCAGGCTTCAGTTGTCAGGCATCGGACCCGCGCCCGCTTCCGTCGGGTTCATCCCGGCGGAGCGAACAACTGGCAGCTACACCTGGCACCTTCGGAATCTGCCTGGCTCTCCGTCGGGTTTATCCCGGCGGAAGCAGCGTTCAGTACCCCAGCAATGTTCTCTCCCATTTCATTCGACTGGTTGCATGAGGAACATTCTTGTCCGCGCCAAAAAGTCAGCAGTTTGATCGATTGGCTGCACATCATCCGAACTGACGACAAAAGTCTCTGGAGGAATTTCATCGAGGCGCGTCACGTGATGTAGTTGCAAGGCCATCCAGGGATCGGCCTGCCAGCCCTTGCCCTCGCGGCGGTTGCGGCGATAGGTAATTCTGTAGGGAAACAGTTTCAAATAGGCATCCGTCCCCAGAACCAGTTCGACTTCGTGGGGCAATTGTCCGGGCAGACGGTCCCAGGGGATTTCGGTTGCGGAAATTTCCTGGTCCAGCTGGCCGCGGAGGTACTGCCGGAGTGCGTCCGGTTTCCAGCAACCCCGCAGTGTGACCAGCTGCATTGATCCGTTGCCTGCCGTCGCCTCGCTGATGTCGATCACTGAAAAATCGAACGAAGCAACCAGTTGTTCCAGCGCCGTCGACAGGCCCCCCAGACCAAACCAGCCTGACGGCCCCGCCACGCCGGGCGACCGCGACTCGGGCAGTTCGGGGACATGATAAAGATCGATGCAGGACAGCGATTTGCGGTCCCCGGAAGTGTAGACTCGGTAGAAAAACCGGCCGTCAAAAACCTGAATCAGCGACGTCGCAGTGTCCTCGTAAACAAAATCCCAGCGAGCCTGGGGGTTCCCCTGGCCCTTTTGGACATAACGTCCATTCGCGACCGCGGAAACTCCCAGCAACTGGATGTTCAGGGTGGTTTCGGCGGTTAAACCCTCTACGTTGCGCAGTTGTCGAATGCTGTCGCGGAGCATCGCCACCGGATCGGCAAACGCGTCGTTCGCTGAACCGGATTGAGTTGCCTGCGGGGGGGCCGTAAAGCCTGCCGTGGAAGCCGGTATTCGTGGCGGAAACCTGACTTCTGTTTTTTCCTTCCGGTCGGTGCGGGTCGGGGCAGACTGCGTTGAGTTTGCGACCCAAAGGGCGGAGGCGGCCACCGCTAGCAGCAAAATCGAGGTGGGTAAATCCAGCTTCATGCGTCGGTTGTAACGGTTTTTCCAAAGAATGGCGTCGTGCGGGACCGAACATATAGCAAAGAGTTGCAGACCGGCAGAGCGCTGTGAAGTCTGCGCCGGACCCGTTTTTCCCACAGCAATGCACGGTGAAAGCGGATCGACCAACGGCGTCAGCATAGAAGACATCGCCCCTGCCAGTCCACGGCAATTTGTTCTGCGCCCCAGTGCGTGGAAACGACAGCGTTCTTTTTTCAAAAGAAGTTCGGCCCAGTTTGGCTGTTTCCTGCCAGCCTGAACCAACGGTCTGGCCGGAGCCGATGCTCGAAAAGCTCAAGGGGGATATTAGGATGAAATTTGGTTACTCGTTGGGCCTGGTGCTGATGTCGGTGGCCTCCGTGGCTTCCGGCTTTCAACTGCACGGCGGCCGGCAAGGCATTCCTGTTGCACACAATTTGCCACCAGCCCAGATGCTGCTGGAACCTGGCCCCGGTGTCGGTGGTCCCGGACCGGGCGTCATGAACGTCGGTACCGGTGCTCCCGCTGGCATGACCGGCGGATGTATGGACGGAATGATGATGGGCAGCCCCTATGGCACGATTCCATCCACCGTTCAGGTGTTGTTCGACCGTCCGGAAAACATGATGGTCAACTGGGATGTTTCCCAGGTGGGGATGTACGATTCCGCGCCGCTGACCGTTCCCGGACGCCAGAATTTCCAGCTGGGCGCGATCTATCGTCTGAAAATCACCAACATCGACCGTCGACCAGGACTGGAACTCTATCCAACCCTGGAAATCGGCCCGCCTTCACAACGCACCGCAGCCTACCTCGCCCATTCGGCGATTCCGATCCAGCTGACCCAGGAAGATTTCGACCAGGTCACCGCCGGCAACTTTGTGACGAAAGTCATTTATGTTCCGGATCCGGATTACCAGGAACTGGCCCTGGCCGGTGTCGATACGCTGGTCAGCACCCGTCTGGATCCCGGTGTGGACCCTGTCGTGGAAGCCGACCGCCGTGGTGCGATCCTCGCGATTGTGCGAATGGGTAACAAGGACCTCGGCTTGCCAGGCACCGATGCCAGTGTCAACGCCGGCATGATGCAGGGCGGTGGCGGCGGTTTCGGTGGAGCCAGCCAGTACATCAGCGGAGTCAATGGTCCGCATTACGGAATGCCTTACACCGGTACACAGATTGGTTTGCCCGGACCGGCCCATATTCCACTGGGCGGACCGGCCGGTTTGCAAAGCTACAGCATGCACAACCATACCGCCACGCTGATTCCCGGACCGACCCCTGATGTGAACGTACACGTTCGTCAGCGACCCGGTTTGAGCTATCCGCGTCCGGCCGACAAGGTGTTGATCGACGAACACACCATCCGGCCGCCGCATTACAACAACCAGCCACCCGCCGACATGGTGCATGGCCACATTCCGGACTGTCCGGGATGCTCCGGAGTCGGACGCCACATCCTGCGTCGGTAGCGGATTTCGTCCGGAAAAAAAGTCAACCGTTCGGGCCGCGAAGCAACAGATTCTGTTCTCGCGGCCTGAACTTTTTGCAACAGGGGCAACAAAGGGTCCTGACCCCTTTTTACCTCGTCACGATTCAGTCCGGTTTCGCGCAGGACACTCACCATGCCCAAAAAATACTGCCCGGTCATCGCCATTGTCGCCCTCGCATTCACCACACTCCCTGTCGCCTGCGGCCAGGCACCCATGCCCCCGGTCGCGCACGCCCTGAGTGACGCCAACCAGGCACCCGGCGTTGCCGGTTTTCAGGCACTGATCGGCAACCCGCAGTGGGCCGCCCAGATCCAGCCCGTGCGGGTGCGTGTCCCCGACGATGCCCAGGTGCAGATCTGGAACGGGGCAGCCTTCGTTCCAGGGCATCATCCCGAACCCGTGGTGGGACTTGCGGTGGGACCCGTCGCACGTTTCGAAGTCAACTTCCAGCGTCCCACCGGACCGCTGGCCGTTTACCCGTCGATCGAACTGATCAACCGGCTTACTCCTCCGGCCGGACTGGAATTGCGTTTTCCGGTCGAAGTCGTCCTGACGATGGACGATCTGGTCCAGGCGAGTGAAGGTCGGATGGTGACCCGGGTGGTTTACCTGGAGAATCCCGAGACCGCACTTCCGTTTCGCCAACTGGCCGGCGAACAGGCGTTCCTCGACATCAGCGAAGAAGAAGACCCGCTGGCCGTGGCCAGCCGCCTCGGGCGACCAATGGCCATCGTGCGGCTGGGATCGCGCATCCCCAGCCACGACGAACTCGATGCGTCCTTCCATTTCGGCGGCGCACCACTGCAGGAATTCCCCCAGCAGTTCTTTGAGAACGTTGAACAGTTGCGGCTGCCCGCCGGGTCGAACACACGCCAGCCCGACCGCAGCGTTCGCCCAGTTGCGTGGAACCAGGATGAACAGCCCGGCAGCACCCCGATCAAACTGACCGACGACCCCGCTGCAGTCGCCTTGCCAGAGATTCAGTTGCGGGATGACAACGGATTCGTCATTCGCGACACTTACGATCCGACCGGACCCACCAGTTACCCCCAGTCCATCTGCGATCCGCTGATGCCCGGCATGACTGTCCCCCACTACGGAATGTCCGGAAGTCCGTTACCGGAATGCGGCGATCCAGGATGCGGAGTTCCCGGATGTGGCCCCCAGGGTTGCGGGGCGTTCCAGTTTTCCAATCCTGTATCACGTGACGAATACCTGTTCGACGGCAACGACCGGAACTTTGAAGTTCTGGTCGACCAGCACTGGAAACTGTATGGTCTGGATACCGAAGACACGGTCGGCCACTTCGACACCCTCGATGGTCGCCGACTGGTCGTGCCCAGCAATCAGGTCTGCATCTACTCACCGCGATTTGCTTCGGTCCGCAAGATCCGGGACTGGAACTCACGCAGTGGGACCGCCCAGCTGGCTCACGTTCGCGAACGCAACCAGATGCAACTGGCCAGCGGAAATGACTTTTCGTCGACCACGCTGCAACAGCTGATGCCGGGACTGAACTCGGGGCTGGACCGGGCCAGTGCGGTCGAAGACCAGACCCGCGGCGTGTTGTCCGACCAGGTGATTCACCTGACCGGTTTCCGCGCCGGATTTTCGCCTTACGAAAATCTGCAGCTGATCCGTTTTGGAAAGTTTGCCGCCAGCGAAACGACCCGCCTCGAGCTCGGCATGCAGTCCGCCGGTGTCTGGAAAATCAACGATGGTTTGCAGGTCATAATCGACCGCGACCAGCCGGTAATCGTCAACGATGTGCTGGGCGCGCAGGAACTGGTGACGGTCAAGGTCGGTGACGGTAAAACGTTGTTGCGGGTTTGCAAAGTCGCTTCGAAAATTGCTGCCGAACCGGGAGAAGAAATCGAATTCACGATCCGCTTCGACAATGTGGGCCAGCAACTGATCGGAAATGTGACGATCATCGACAGCCTGACCCCACGCCTCGAGTACGTCGCCAATTCCACAGAGTGCTCGCTGAAAAGCGACTTCCTGACCGAGCGGAACGAAGGCCAGTCGCTGGTCCTCCGCTGGGAAATCACCGAACCGCTGAAGCCAAACGAAGGCGGCATCATCCGCTTCCGTTGCCGGGTCCGGTAAGAATCCGCTGCGACTCGCGCCGCGGGCTGTTCAGCGGCCGACTGACTGCGGATGCACGATGCCTGCAGCGTCGATGCCTCCGCGGCAATGTTGTTGACAAATCCTGCGCTGCAACAAGGCTCCCCTCAGCGGCTCCTCTCGGCGCCCCAGCCCAATGGTCCAATGGTCCAGGGCTGGGTGACAGGCGCTCCCGGATGCCGGGCGCAGGGGAATCCCGTCAGTCGTCCCATGGCTCGGCCTGGATTTCCGGGCCTTTTTCGGGAACGCCGGCATTTTTTTCGCCGCCAGATATACTCGGGTGCCGCGCGATCGCCAGCAGGAAGAAAATGAAACTGGCTGCCAATAACACCATCCCCGTGGCAGCCGCGCCGAGATTTAGCAGCATCTGCCAGAAATCCCTGTCTCGCAGGAAAAAATTGGCCGAGGTGACAATCATACCCACAGAAAAAATGACCGACAGAAACACCAGTCCGACCAGCATATAGGCGGCCCGGGCCATCAGCCGGGGATTCGCAATGTGCCGGCGCCAAACCGTCAGCGACATCCAGACCATCACGAAGTAGGTGATCAAGGACCACCCGACAACCCCCGCCAGCGTCCCGAACACGAGATAAACGAAGTCGTAATTGTAGTATTGCATGGCCAGTTTCGCAGATTAATTTGATCCGAGTCAGGCAGTCCGGTCCCGCTGAGCCCAAGTACAACATCGGGAATCAACAGGGAATGAAATGAATAGGGCGGGAGGGACTCGAACCCCCGACCAAGGGATTATGAGTACCCTATAGATTGACAAAAAACGCCTGAAAAACTAGGCTTTTCTGAATTGTGGTACTAAATCCGTACTGAATTCAGGGCAGCTATGGGAAGAAACAACAAACCTTGGCAACGTAAAGACACCAAAGTCTGGTACGTGACGATCGACGGCATCCGTCATCTTCTTGGCAAAAACCAGGACGCTGCATTCAAAAAGTTTCACGCATTGATGGCGAACGAAACGCGGCAGGAACGAATTTCGGTTTTTGAACTGATGGATGAATTCCTGGACTGGACGCAAAACCACCGTGCCATCGAAACCTACGAGGGCTACAAAAAGTTGCTCAAGCGATTCGTCGATGACAATCGTGATCGGGACGTCACAGAACTAAAGCCCTTTCATGTTCAAAAGTGGCTTGACCAACAGGAATGGGGCAATACCTACAAGTGCGGAATGGTTACAGCGATTAAGCGGTGCTTTAACTGGGCGAGGAAGCAAGGTTACATTTCGGAAAACCCAATCCAGAACCTTGAAAAGCCGAAAGCTAACCGGCGAGAAAAACCTGTAACTCGTCAAGAATATGCGACCGTCTTGAAACTTGTCAAAAAATCCGATCCGTTTTTCGACGTTGTTGTATTTAGCTGGGAATCAGGCAGCCGTCCCCAAGAGTCTCTTCGCTTTACTGCCAATGATATCAAGGGTGACAAGATTGTCATGGCGAACCCCAAAGCCAAAGG
>JBGSVU010000338.1:0-2267 GCA_041752775.1 Pirellulaceae bacterium
TTACCCCCGCTGTCAGTCAAAACCCAGCTTTAGTTCGTGAGTTTCGCCCGTTTCGGTCAACTGAATTCCTGATGGTCGGCGGGTTTCGTTCGGCCGGTTGCGAATCACGTGAATTTTCCAGCGAGTCTGACCGCGGCGGATCATGAACTGAAATTCCGTCCATGTCTCCGGGACGCAGGGCGAGACCGTCAGTTGATCTCCAGCGATTTGAATTCCCAGAATATTCTCGACAGCAACGCGGTACATCCAGCTGGCTGCACCCGTGTACCAGCTCCATCCGCCCCGGCCGCAATGTTGCGGGTTGGAGTAGATGTCGGCGACTACTGCATACGGCTCGGTCTGGTAACGCCCGGCCGACTGCCGGGAACTGGAATGATGGACCGGATTCAGCATGTCAAACAGGCGCAACGCCAATTCGCCATCACCCAGCAGCGCAGCCGCCTGAACCATCCACATCGCGGCATGCGAATACTGCCCGCCATTTTCCCGAACACCCGGCAGGTAGCCCTGAATATAGCCCACTTTCAGAGCGGATTGATTGAACGGCGGAGTAAACAGCAACACCATCGCATGGTCATCCAGAACCAGTCGGTCGAGTGCGGCGCGAAAGGCCTGGCGGCTGCGCGATTCATCCGCTCCAGCTATGACTGCCCAGGACTGTGCCAGGGAATCGATCTGGCATTCCCCATTTTCCTGCGATCCGATGGGTGTGCCATCATCCAGAAACGCCCGCCGGTACCAGCCGCCATCCCAGGCGTGTTGTTCCAGCGCTTCCAGCAACCGGGAGGCCGCCTCCGCGAAGGTCTCTGCTGCACTGTCGTCGCCAAGCTCTTTCATCAACCGGGAAAAACCACCAAAGATCACGATTTGAAACCACCCCACCCAGACACTCTCACCTTTTCCTTCCTCACCGACCTGGTTCATACCATCATTCCAGTCGCCGCAACCCATCAGCGGCAAACCGTGCGCGCCATATTGCATGCCATGCCGAAGGGCGCGGCGGCAATGTTCCAGCAACGTCCCTGTTTCTGCCGAAACCGATGGCAGTTCGTATCGCTCCTGTTCGTTCGGAGCGAGCGGAGGGGATTCGATGAAGGGGATGCACTCGTCCAGGATCCCCCGGTCACCCGTAATTTTCAGGTAGTGCAAAACGACGAAGGGCAAAAACAGAAAATCATCCGAGAACCTGGTTCGCGTGCCTCTGCCGGCAGGCGGGTGCCACCAGTGCTGAACATCTCCTTCGCGATACTGTCTGGCCGCGGCGCGCAGAATCTGTGCTCGCGTCACGTCGGGCCGCAGATAAACCGTGGCCATCACGTCCTGTAACTGATCACGAAATCCGTACGCCCCACCCGACTGGTAAAATGCCGATCGACCCCACACACGGCAACTCAGCACCTGGTACGGCAACCAGCGATTGACCATCAGATCCAGTCCATGGTCGGGCGTTTGTACCGTTAACGAATCGAGGATTTCATCCCAGTGTGCCTGCGAGGCGTTCGACGCCGCTTGCACCGCGGGCAATGCGCCGAGTTTCCCGGTCAATGCAGGCAAATCGGACGGATCGGCCACAGCCCCGAACAGAAAAAACAGCTCCCTCGTCTCGCCGGGTTGAAGTTTCACAACACCCTGGATCGCGAGACAGGGATCCAGCCCGGCACCGGTAATTCTGTTCAGTTCCGCGCGGGCACCGGCGGGGCGCAACGCCGTGCCGTCTCGCCCGATGAAATTGCGCTGATCACCGCTCCACGACACCTGCTCCGCGCCCCGCATCCCCAGGAAAACAACCTGCGCCCCGAAATCCGGATGGTAGCCATTCGACATCTGCAGCGTGCCGGTGTCGGGGTCGTGCCGGGAGACCTGATGCAGGACTGTATTCTCACGCGCCGCCCCCAGAACTGTTTCGGCATAGTAGCTCAGCCGCAAAAGGCGTGGCGCCCTGCTGCTGTTGCGAAGGGTTACTCGCGCGATCTTGACCGGCCATTCGGGGTGGACGCTGATGTGAACATAACTTTCCACTGCATGGCGTGTCATCGCAAAAGTGGAATAACCCTGCCCGTGTATCACCGTTCGCTCGTCGTCATCCGCCAGCGGAACCGTGGGCGACCATACCTCATTGCTGGTTGAGTCGTGAATGTAAACGATCTCGGAAGCCGGATCGGATGTCGGGTCGTTGCACCAGACCGTGAGTTTGTTCTCGCGGCTGTTGCCAAACCATGAATGTCCCCCGCCAGATTCCGTCAGTAAACATCCAAACTGCGGGTTGG
>JBGSVU010000339.1:0-13175 GCA_041752775.1 Pirellulaceae bacterium
CCGGTCGACCACGAGGTTCCGTCCGGTGCTGTCCATGTCGTCGATTCGCCTGGCAGATGCCCCTGAACCGGAACTGTCGATCCGGTCGCCCATGTTGACCGAACCGGCTCCGTTCGGCCTGCCAAATGAGTTGCCGTAGAATAGACCAGCACCGGAAACCAGGGACTGAGAAAAAAACCTCCGGCCCCCGGATCGAGATTGACAACCACCGCGTTGCGCCCCGCGACCGTGGTCCTCCAGATCAGCGGTGTTTCGTCTTCCGCCACAACCCAGATTTCCGATCCGGGCGGCGCCCGCAACTTCCGGGCACCCGAATAATCAACCCCGGTCGCATCCATGTGACGCATGACAGGATGGTTTTCGTCCAGCACACGCGGAATGGTCGGCGCAAATTCCTCGCCCAAATCGTTCCACCAGGGCGACTCACCCTCCGGACGAAACAGCAACAGTCCGGTATCGGCAGCCAGCCCTTCCAGCCGAATGTTCCCCGACCCGATCACCAGCCTGGCCGCTGCCGGATCGACCAGTTGCAACAAGTCCCCACTGCGGGAAAAAGCGACGACGCTGTTTTCGTAAAACCAGGGATAATCCGCCGCGACAGCCTCTTCGATCGGAACCCGGGGCGGCAATACCACCCAGGCCGTGTTGTCGTCCTCCAGACAGTCCTCTGTTTCCAGTCGAATGATCCAGCGACCGTCGGCGGCGTCGCCGATTTCAAAAACCTCGGCGCGATTGATCCCGGGCTGAATTTCCAGCGGAATCAGTTTTACGAGGTTGTCCGCCGTTTCGTGGCAAACCGAAAGATCCACCAACACAGGATTCTCAAAGGTGGAAGCCGTTTGCAAAAAACCCCCAATCCTTCCATCGGCTGTCGGCAACCTTTGCAGGTCACACCCCACCAGTCCGACATTCTGCTCTGTCGACTCGCCAACCTTCAGCAATTCGATCGAGGCGTTCAGCTCCCCGCCGAGAACCCCGTCGGAAATCAGAATCACGCGGTGGCCTGGTTGTTCGGTAGCAGGTACGTCCGCGACGTTCGCACCTGCTTCGTTCGACTGGTTCAGCTGGTTCGCCTGTTTTATCCCGCTGGCCTGCCCCTCCGCGATCCGGTTGAGCGCGGCGAGTGAAAGTGGCATCGAACCCGGCTGGATAGATTCAATGGCATCGAGCAATTCTTTGGGGTTGTCCGTCAGGTTGGACCGGAACGAGACCGTTTGAGCCACGGTGGCGAGGCTGCACCGCTGGGTTCCGTTGAGCGCCTGAACGATTTGAGCGGCCACCTGTTTGGCGCGATCGAGTCGCGACTGTCCGCCATCGATTGCGTTCATGGAAGCGCTGTTGTCGATCAACAATACGAGGTCCCTGCGGTCTTCACCCGTCAAAAACGGACGCGCCGTCGCCATCACGACCGCCGCAAAACAGAGCGCCAGCAGCAGCAGCAGGCTGAACAGGTCGCGAAAACGCTGAAACAGGGTCCGCGCGCGGTTTTCCTGAAAAATACTGTCCCACAGGAACCACGCCGTGGCCGGTTTGCGAGCCGGGCGGACTTTCAGGAAATAAATCGCTGCCAGGGGAATCAGGCTGAGCAGTCCCCAGAAAAAAAGTGGATTTGCGAAGCTCAAGCGACCAGCCCTCCCCGACGGAGAATGTCCTGGATCACGCGGTCAAAAGGAATCTCCGGAGTTGTCCCCGCCAGCCCGATGCCGCGCCGCGCACAACTCTGGACCAGTTGTTGGTTCCAGCGGGCAACCGCCTGTTCGTACATCGCCGCTTCGCGCTGCGTCACCGTCACCCGGCGGCGCCGCGCGGTTTCGACACATTCCAGTTCAATGTCGCCTTTCCAGGTGCATCGCGTGTCGTCATCATTCTGAACCTGCAGGCAATAAACATCGTGCCGGTGCCACTGCAGATATTCCAGTCCGTCATCAAAACCATCAGGAAACAGAAAATCCGAAACCACAATCACTAAACTGCGTCGCCGGTGCCGGGCCTGGAACAGCCGGCAGGCATTGTTGAAACGCGTGTCACCCGGATATGTAGAGGCCGTCTCGAGGCTGCGCAAAAAAGGAAGCACACTGCCCCGTCCCCGTGATTTTTCGAGGATCGGTACCAGCGTATCAGCCATCGCATAGACCGCCAGCCGGTCGAGATTGTTCAGGGCAATGTAGCCCAGCGCGGCGGCCAGTTGCCGTGCGTACAGGAACTTGCCTGCCATCGAACGACTGCAGTCCAGCATCAGATAGATGGTGGCGTCTTCTTCGACTTCAAAAAGCTTGATAATCAGATTTTCAAACCGGGCATAAACACGCCAGTCGATCGCCCGGTAATCAGCACCAAAATAGTATTCCGAGTAGTCGGCGAAAGTGACGCCAGTTCCCTTGCGTGTGCTCTTGCGGTCGGCCTGCAGCGACCCGCTGAGGACTTTTCGCGCCAGCAGATACAGCGAGTCCAGTCGGCGAATGAAGGCGGGATCAGTAAACATGGGGCAAGACTTCCGGGCCAGTTGTCATCCGCCGTCCTGGTGATTCCGTTGCTGCAATGCTGTCGGCCGGGCGGGGACTGGAATACCAGTTGCAGTTCCGCCACAAACCTTGTTTTCTGGTTCACTCATGGGCTGGCGGGACATTCCCTGGTGGTGCAACATCCCGGTTGTCGAACGCACTGACAGGCCGGGATCGCCGCCAGTGCTCCAAGGACAGGGGCCACCAGATAAATCCAGAGCGCGGAAAAATTCAGCGACACCAAAGCCGGTCCCAGCGAACGGGCAGGATTCATCGAGGCTCCCGAAATCGTCCCGCCCCACAGCGCCTCCAGCCCAATCACGGCCCCAACCGCAATCCCGGCCGTAATTCCTTTTTCGCGTGCCCCCGTCGATACACCAAAAATCACAAACATCAACAGAAAGGTCAGCATGAATTCCAGCATAAAGGACTGTTGCCAGTTGCCCGCAGGCAGCGTGGCTCCCAGCGTTTCGTGCTGGGGAAATACCGCCATCAGCGCCAGGCTGGCCAGAATCGCACCGGCCACCTGACTGGCAACGAATGGCAACGCCTGGGCGACGGGCAATCGGCGCGCCACGACAAAGCTGATGGTGACTACCGGATTCCAATGCGCCCCGGAGATGTCTCCGACGGCGTAAATCATCGCCAACACAATCAGACCAAACGTCAGCGCGATGCCGACATGAGTCACCGCACCGCCACTGACATCGTTGGCCACAATCGCACCAGTCCCGGCAAAAACCAGAAAAAAAGTGCCGATCAGTTCCGACCCCATCTGTTTTTTCAATGACATGCCTTCTCCCCGGCAATAACTCCGGCAGTTGTCGTTCAGCCGATTTTTTCCACCACGTCGCGAATGATGTCGTCGGTCGATTTCCCTTCGGCTTCACCCTCAAAACTCAACAGAACCCGATGCCGCAGAGCCGGAAGTGCCCTCCGGTTGACATCTTCGCAGGCCACTGGGTACCGGCCCGCCAGCAGCGCCCGGGCGCGCGAGGCCAGCAGAATCGACTGGGCACCGCGGGGCGATGCGCCGTACCGCACAAACCGTTTGACCGAATCGGGCGCGTGGTCGTCGCCCGGATGAGTCGCCCGGACGACACGGATCAAGTGGTCCTGAACCGTCGTGTCAATCGGCACATCGCGCAACAACTGTCCCATTCGCAGAATGTCCTGGCTGGTCGCAACCGGCGAAATGACAGGCGCCGAATTGCCGCCCGTCCGATTCAGGATTTCGGAAAACTCGGCGTGGCTGGGCAACCCGACAAAGAGCTTGAAAAAGAACCGGTCCAGCTGGGCTTCCGGCAGCGGAAATGTCCCGTCCTGTTCGATCGGGTTCTGGGTCGCCAGCGTGAAAAACGGCAGTTCCAGTTTGTGGGTCTTCCCCGCGACCGTGACCGATTTTTCCTGCATGGTTTCCAGCAGCGCGGACTGCGTCTTCGGTGTCGCGCGATTGATTTCGTCGGCCAACAGCACGTTGCAAAACACCGGTCCGGGCTGGAACTCCAGCTATTTGCGTCCGTCGCGATCCAGCAGCACCTGGGTCCCCACAATGTCGGCGGGTAACAAGTCGGGAGTGAACTGAATGCGCTAGAATTTCAGATGGACGGCCTGGGCTATCGTGTTGACCAGCGCAGTTTTGCCCAGCCCGGGTACGCCCTCCAGCAGCACATGCCCACCACAGACTATCGCGATCAGAACGTCGTCAATAATTTCGTTTTGACCTACGATGAACCGGGAAACTTCGTCGCGCAACCGGTTGAAAATCCGAACAAAGTCCGTCGCGCCTTCCGCCACGTTCGATGCAGGTGCAGTTGGCATAGGGCAAGGGATCCTGTTATGGGAAAAGCAAGTTGCCAACAAGACGAATAACAGAGATTCAAATTCAGCAGAAAGGACTGGTCAGGTTGGCATGGTATTTATTGTAAGCCAAATAAAACAGGGATAATACCAGCGGGCAGCATTCAGACCGGGCTGTCACCGTCCGGTTGGTCAGTGTCCCGCTTTTCAGCGTCCGGTTTTTCAGCGTCCGGTTTTTCAGCGTCCGGTTTTTCAGCGTCCGGTTTTTCAGCGTCCGGTTTTTCAACGTCCGGTTTTTCAGCATCTGCGAGGGCATTTTTCAACCCGGCGTCAACGATCGCCTGTTTCAGCAGGCGTGCGCGGATATGGTTGCCGATCCATTGGGCGCCTTCTGCGGCCCGATAATCAGCAATGGCCTGGTCGTAATTTCCGATCGATTCTTCGGCGCGGCCCTGCAGGTATTTCATGACCGGATTCCAGCGGCTGGTGTCATCACGTTTCTGCAAGGTTTCCAGCCAGTTGCCACAGGAACTGATGTTGCCATTGTCGAAGTGGCTTTGGGCCAGAAACACACCGACATCTCGCCGGACGAGGCGCATGTTGTTTTGCAGACTGGTCAGCCGCTGGCGAAACTCGGCTTCGGACTGGCCCGATTCCTGGCGGATGCCCAGCCGGTTCAGCCGGGCTTCGTCAAAAGCAATATTGGCGATCAGGTCGTCGGTATACATCAGGGAAAAGAACCCGGACACTGCACTCAGCTTGCGGCTGTTGCGGGGAGTTTCGAACCTGCCCACAAAAAACAGGTTGCGCGCCAGGCGATAGTCCACAAAGGCGTCAATGTAAAATTCTTCGCTGTAGTACCAGCCCAGCCGGGTCGCAATCACGGAATCAAACGAGGCCCGCCGCAGGGCTTCGCCAACCACCCGGCGAAACAGGTGGGTTTGAAACGCAACCGGCGACAGCGTGACTTCGACGTCGGGCACGATCGCGGAAAACCGTTTGGAAACAGCAGAAGGAAAATCGACCAGTTCCAGCCGCTGGTCGCCCAGCAGCCGGTTTTGCAAAAAAGTCATCCGGCGTGAAACGGATTCCGGCGTCACAAGGACCGTGGCGCTGAGAGAATCCAGCTGGTTGGGCTGGACATGATATTTCGAATCATCCCGGTTGGTTTCCGCCACGGTCAAGTTCAGCCCCGACAACAACGCGGGCGTGCTGCGAGCATCTGCGAGTGTCGCGACCTGTCCAGGTTTCTCGCCAGGGACAGGCAGGCCGAGACTCAAGTCAAACAGCCAGGCCTGGTCTCCAATCAGGGCCGCCATGGCCCAGGGTTTCCCGTCCACATTCAGCATCACAGTGTCGATTCCGCGCTGGCGGCAAAGACCATGAAACAGCTTGGCCTTTTCGAGGGCATCCGCCCGGGCATAAACCAGGATCTGCCAAATGAACCGCCGGTAGCCGGGACCTGGCACGCCCATTCCCGGCCGTGACAGCCCCTCACCTTCCTGCAAGCGGAATTCTTCGGCCTCGTCATCGCCGATTTCCGGCATCTCCTCCAGCTGGATATTTCTCGTAATCCAGTCAAACAACATCCACGCGTCAGCCAGCTTTTCAGTGTCTCCGGGCTTCAAACCCGGGTGTAGCTGTTGAACCAGATCGTAGACTGGAGTCGTGCTGTCGGAGGAGGGCCGAAAGTTTCCAGCCTGCAGTCGCGTCAACTCCATCGCATTCAGCGGTTGGGCGCTGCAGACCCGGCTGGCAATCTGTTTCATCCAGCTTCGTTCCCGAATGAAGTAGGGATCAGTGGAAACAAATTCCAGCTGGTCAAACTGCGAAACCGCAGGCACATCGGCATATTTTTCGATCAACGGCAGGACTGCCGAATCCGGTTTCCACTGGGAACTGTCATCCGCCGATTCACCACCCAACTCCAGAACCGTGCGCATCCAGCGGTTCAACCCTCCGGATATTTTTTCTTCGTACTGCCGGTAGTCATAGCTGGAATCGCTGACCGCCAGACTCATCGTGCGCTGCAGGTCATTGATGCTCTGCGTTCCTGACTGGGAATCGACCAGGTCCAGAAACGGATCAGATTCCGGCTGGCAACCGGCAATGGCCAACACAATCCCGGCCAGGCTCACACAGGCGATTTGCGAAAACACTTTGATCAACTTCGTCATGTTTTTTTCCAACGATCCTTTTTTGTTTATTCGTCCCACGGCCTCATTCGCCGGAATGCGTCGCCGGCATGGCAACCGCACTAACAATCCGGGCCACTCCTCGAAGCCTCACGAATACGGACCAGTTTATCCAGCAACAGCTCCATTTGCGAAAGGGGAATCATATTGGGACCATCGCTGGGGGAACGATCCGGGTCGGGATGTGTCTCCAGAAAAACCGCGTCCGCACCGGCGGCGACGGCGGCCGAAGCCAGCAGCGGCACCATTTCCCGGCGTCCACCCGTTTTTCCTCCCGCCGCACCGGGTTGCTGGACACTGTGGGTCGCATCAAAAACAACAGGAATACCGATCGAACGCATCTCGCTGATTCCCGCCATGTCGTTGACCAGCCTCCCGTACCCGAAAAATGTCCCCCGCTCGGTGGCGAGGACCCGACGGCACCCTGCCCCCGCCAGTTTTTCCGCCACATAAACCATGTCGGAAGGAGCCATGAACTGTCCCTTTTTTACGTTGACCGCCCGCCCGGTGTTTGCCGCAGCGACCAGCAAATCTGTCTGACGGGCAAGAAAAGCCGGAATTTGAAGCAGTTCACAAACCTCCGCCACGGCTCCTGCCTGGCAAGATTCGTGAATGTCGGTTGTCACCGGAATGCCGAACTCCCGGGAAATGCCCCGCAGGATATCCAGCCCCGCTTCCAGGCCGACTCCGCGAAAGGCGTCGCCACTGGTCCGGTTGGCTTTGTCAAAAGAGGCCTTAAACACCAGTGGCAGACCTTTTCGGTCGCACATGGCATGCAATTGCCCCGCGATCGAACGAGTCAGCTGCTCGTTTTCGATCACACAGGGACCGGCAATCAGGGCCAGAGCCGGCCCGCCAAAGACGGCCCCGCCCAGATCGAGCGGATTGTCAAACGTGGATTCTGTCATCAATGTTTCGTTCAGGCTGATGGACGTCAAATTCCGGCAAAACAGACTTTTCTCCTAGGAAGCTCGGGCATTCAAAACCCGTCAGGCGGCACTTGCGACGCCTCCGCCCCAACCAGAGCCCAGTCTATCCGATTCCAACAGCGACGGGCAGCATAGAAGCCGAGGCACTGCCACCGAATCCCCACCAGCCTGCACCACCCCGTTGCCGGTTTGCAGCGATCAAGTTCCCGTCCAATCGGCAGGTTGCTGTCACCCTGCAGGCTGACGTGTGCAATTCGTCTGGAATCCGAATTGCCCCCCGCCTAGACTGCCTGGAATTTGACTGGGTCCACGTCCGGATTTTGCCGGCTGACTCAATCTTTCCCCAGCAGTTCCACGGAGTCCACGGTTCATGCCACGCCGCCGTCGCAATCGCCAGTCTGCCGACAGTCACTTGTCCGAACGGGAAAGAACCGGGCTGAAGGAATTGGCTGCCGATGACCGGCCCCTTCGCCGCCGACGGGGCGCGGCGGGCTGGGGCAGACGCCTGATGATTCTGTTGGTCCTGTTCCTGGCGGGAATCGCGATCCTGCCCAACCTGATTGGGTGGACCGGAATGCACCAGCGAATGATCAACTGGGCGGCCCATGATTTTGCAGGACAGGTGAACGTGCAGAAGCTGAGTGCGGGATGGTTCCAGCCCGTCATTTTGCAGAATGTCCAGGCCCTCGACAACGCCGGCAACCTGTTGTTCAGCGCCGAAAAAATTGTGACGTCCAACCGGCTGGCGAGTTTCCTCTGGTCTCCGGATCTGGGCAGTGTCACCATCGAACGACCGGTGATCAACGCCTCGATCCGGGATGGGGGAAGCAACATCGAGGATGCCATCGCAAAATATACGGCACCCTCCCCCGGCCCACCGAAGGATGAAACCGGGCCGCTGCCCAAACTGCAGATCACCGTCCACGACGGAACGGTCAATCTGGTTTCTGCCAATCAACCGACAGTGCGAATGCTCAGTGGAATCGATGCCACAGTCCAAACCGGCGGCGCATCAGCACTCACCGCCCAGGCCCGACTGAACAATGACGCCAGTCTCGGAGGCGGATCGCTGGCCGTCGATGCCACGATCGACCAGAACTCATCCGCGCTGGAAATGGCCAACGGCGATCTGACGATCACGGCAGAAAAGTTTGACATCGCGGTGCTCGCTCCCGCTCTGGAGCGGGTGTTTGGAAAAAGCCAGACGGCGGGCATTCTGCACGGCGTCGTGCAGGCCAATTTTTCCGCACAGGGAAATTCCGTTTCAGCCAATTTCGGCCAGACCTCGATGCAGGGATTCCGGCTGTCCGCCGAACACCTGTTCGGTCCCGACGAGCTGGTTATTGAAAAACTGGTGGCCAGTGGCCAGGCGACCATGGATTCGAAAGGTGTCGCCGCGGACGCGCTCAGTCTGGCCAGCGAGATCGGCGAATTGCGCGCCCATGGCCAACTGGCCTGGCAACAGCTGACTCGGCTGATCTCAAACGGGCAACTGGCGGCGGCCAAATTCCAGCTGGACGGCGGCCTGGACATCGCCCGGCTGGCGTCGATGCTGCCTGCGACACTGACTCTGCACGAAGACCTCGTGTTTGAGTCCGGGCAGCTGAACTTTTCACTCACCAGCCGCGACGATGCCGGCATTCCCCGAATCATCGCCAACGTTGACACGCTGAACCTGGCCGCCCGCCGCGGCGGAGAAAGAATTGTCTGGGCCCAACCCCTGCGATTCGTGACCACTATCGCCCAGCGTGATGGGCAAACCCTGATCGAAGACCTGTTGTGCGAGTCGGACTTTC
Source organism: Pirellulaceae bacterium (assembly GCA_041752775.1). GTDB lineage: Bacteria > Planctomycetota > Planctomycetia > Pirellulales > Pirellulaceae > BJ22. The sequence continues at coordinate 9,222 of JBGSVU010000339.1, forward strand.
TGAAAATCAGCGGCGCGGGAAGCCTGGGATCGGCCAAATTTACAACCACGGGTGACCTCGACAAACTGATGCAGCGGCTGCGCCAGTTTGCCACCCTCGACGGCTGGCAGCTGGCCGGAACCGTGCAGGGCGATTTCGTCTGCCAGGCCGAAAGCGGCAATGCGGTTGCCACCAGCGCCGCCGAATTGCTGGGCCGTCCGATCCAGATCAGCGGCGATATCACGATTGCCAACCCGGTGATCCAGCTGCCCGGGGTGGCCGCATGGGTCGAGCCCGAACTGCGTACCGTTCTAAACGCCACCGCCCAGGCCAACAGCGGAGGTGCTGTCTCGATCCGCGAAGGCATGGCCCAGATCCTGCTGGGAAGCGACGTTGCCACCGTTCGTCTGATTCAGCCCGTGGCTGACATCTACACCACCGGAAGCCTGAGCGTCGAGGCCGCCGCCACCGGACAACTCGAACGGTGGACCGGTCTGGTAAAAAACTTTGCCGATATCGGAACGTTTCGGACCGCCGGCCAGGGAACCGTGTCGGCAACCCTCGTCGCCGACGCACAACAAATCACCGTTTCAAATCTGCAGTACCAGTTTGACCAGTTCACATTCGACGGCTACGGCATGGCGATCCAGGAGGACCAGGTCAGCGGAACAGGCGGCATGCAATACATTCTCGACAGCGGCACATTGACCGCCGACAATCTGACTCTGGTCAGCAGTTCCGTCGCCGCAGTCGCCCAGCAGGCCAGCATTTCCTGTGGACCGCACCTGGCCGCAACGGGACAAATCGCATTGCGTGGCGATGTGCACCGGATCGCTGGCTGGTTCGGGATGAGCGATCCCGAAGACACGATTCAATATTTCGGGAATCTCGAAGGCACCATTGGCCTCTCATCAACGGGTGAATTCATCAACGGTCGACTGTCGGCAACGGTATCCGACCTGGTCGTCGTCCGACCGGACTATCAGGCCCAGAAGTGGGTCGAACTGCACCGGGAACCGGTCGTCAATATCGCCGGCGATCTCGGACTGGCCCAAAGCTTCAACGACATGAAACTCACGGCCGTCAAAATTCAGGCCAGCTCCGTTTCGGCCGGGATGGATGGCATGATTCGCGATTTGGCCGGAGCCTTTGAAATGGAACTGGACGGAAACTGGACGCCAGACTGGCAAAAAATCGATGGTCTGGTCGCCGCTTACTCAGGCAACATGGTCACCCTGTCGGGTCGCGACCAGCAAACGTTCAGCGTCCGCGGACCACTGTTCGCTGTGGGTGCCAACACCGCCAACGCGACTCCGATTCTGCCTGCCGCGACACTGGTGACGACGGAAATCAAGTGGGACCGCGGGAACGTTTTCCTGTTGCCGGTGGGAGCAGCCAAAATCCAGGCGGGACTGGCGGGCAGTGTGGTCAAAATCAATACGGGCGAGATTCCTTTTGGCGGCGGCACGGTTACCGTCCAGCCAGAAATTGATTTGGCCAGCGCCTCGCCTGTCATCACGATGGCCCCCGGCAACATCGCAACGCAGATCCAGTTGACCCCCGAATTCTGTCGCGACTGGATGAAATACGTGGCTCCCCTGCTGGCCGATGCGACTACGGCGCAGGGCAGTTTTTCCGTAACGTCCGGTGGGGTCGCCGTTCCGCTGGACAATTTCAGTGCGGCTACGGCGAGTGGGACCGTGACGTTGCACAATGTCACGGTCGGAGCCGGCCCGCTGGCGCAGCAGTTACTGGGCACGGTCGAATCCGTTCGCAGCCTGCTGAAACCGGATGCGGATCCGGTCAAGGATCGCAGCGTCTGGATGAATCTGGGGGAACAGGAAATTCCCTTTGTTGTCCGGGACGGGCGTGTTTTTCACGATGGCCTGCAACTGCAACTCAAGGACATGCATGTGACCACCAGTGGCAGTGTCGGCATGGACCAGTCGCTGTCAATGGTGGCGACGATTCCGATTCACGACGACTGGTTGAATGGTCAAAAATGGCTGGAAGGCCTGCGCGGACAGAAACTGGAGATTCCAGTTTCCGGTACCGTTTCCAAACCAGTCCTCGACAAACGCGCCATCCAGCAGCTGACATCGCAACTCGGCCAGCGCGTCGCCCAACAGGTGATTGGCGACCAGACAGCCAAATTGCAGGAAAAAGCCGCGGGAGAAATCAACCAGTTCCAGGAAAAAATGCAGGGCAAAGTCCAGGACAAAGTCGAAGGGCTTCAGAATAAAGTCCAGGAAAAACTGCAGGGCGAGGTCTTTAAAGGACTGAACAACCTGTTCGGCCCCAAACCACCGGCCGGTAACGGCGGCTAAACCGTCAGCGCTGCGTAGGCTGTAGGCTGTAGGCTGTAGGCTGTAGGCTGTAGGCTGTAGTATTCCGTCACGCCCTGGTTTACGGGTAGACGGTAGTCCCCGCGAAGTTGCAATGAAAAGGAGTCGTCGCCTCGTCCACTACCCGAAAATTGACCTGTGACGGAATAGTAGGGCGAAGCGTGATCCCGGCTATTTTCAGTGTCGAAGGGGCCTTCAAAAACCTTCTGGGGCTCCAGCCCAGGAAGCGTTTTGACCCTGAAACTGGTCGAATTCGCTGTGCCGTTCGGCCGCGCGGTCTTCGAAACGGGTGTACTCGTGGCGCCAAACCAGGTCCACGTCATCGATCGGCCCGTTGCGCTGTTTGGCGATGATGATGGTTGCCTTGCCGCGATTGTCTTCGTCCGACTCGTCGCCACTTTTGTAGTAGTCTGCCCGGTGCACGAACATGACCACGTCGGCGTCCTGTTCGATCGCTCCGGATTCGCGCAGGTGGCTCAGCTTCGGGCGGTGGTCGCGCGAATCCTCGGCCTGGCGGTTGAGCTGCGACAGACAGACGACGGGGACTTTCAGCTCTTTGGCGAGGCCTTTCAGCCGGCGGGCGATTTTTGCGACTTGCTCCTGTCGCGAATCGGAGCTGTTGTCCGGTTCGATCAGCTGCAGGTAATCGATGACAATCATGCCCAAATCATTTTTCATGCGTTTGACCCGTCGGGCGGCACCAGCGATTTCCGCGATGGTCTGGCTGTGGGAATCGTCGATGAAAAGCGGGGCATTGCTGATTTGAACGGCTTTTTGCAACAGTTTCTTGCGGTCTTCCGCGTTCAGTGTCCCGGTGCGCAGACGGCTGCCGTTGACTTGCGAGACCGAACAGAGCATGCGTTCCGTCAATTCGATGGCGGCCATCTCCAGGCTGATAAACAGCACCGGACGCTGCGAACGCAACACGACATTCTCGGCGATGTTCAGTGCAAAGGCCGTTTTGCCCATACTGGGGCGGGCGGCGATGATGATCAGTTCCGACGCGTGCATTCCGCCCGTCAGTTTGTCCAGGTCGCGAAAACCGCTTTCGACGGTTCCCGACAGCGACTCGCCGCGGGCCCGGGCTTCCAGCCGGGTGATCGCTTCGTGCAGCGCGTCCTCCAGCACCAGCAAATTGCCAGACTGGCGGCTTTCGCGAATGCTGAAGACTTTTTCTTCGGCGTTGTCCAGCAACGATTTGGCCTGCTCGCCCGGTTCGTAGGCCCGCTGAACCAGTTCTGAACAGGTGGTAATAATCTGTCGCAGGGTCGATTTTTCCCGGACGATGCCGGCGTAGTATTTGGCGTGCGCCGGTGTGGAGACGGAAGTGAACATGCGGGCCAGCGCTGCGGCTCCGCCCACCGCTTTCAGCTCGTCGGTACTTTTCAGCCGCTCGCTCAGGAGCGTGGGATCAATTTTGTGGCCTTCACCATGCATCGCAAAAACATGGCGAAACACAATCTGGTGGGCCGGATCAAAGAAATCTTCCGGTTTCAGCTCGGCGACCAGTTCGTCGGCCAGCTCGGGCAACAGCAGCACGCTGCCCAACACACCCGTCTCGGCTTCGAGATTGAACGGCAAATCGCGGTCGATCCTGTGAGCCGGATCGGTACGGGACGATTTCCGTTTC
>JBGSVU010000340.1:0-6962 GCA_041752775.1 Pirellulaceae bacterium
CTTTATTACCACTTGTCGTTCGATGTGAACAGTCCCGCCGAGTTCGGAACCGTGATTGTTCAGGATATTGGCGATACTCTGGAACAGAAAATGCAGTCCGTGGAGTGCTACCAGACCCAGTTTCCTCCCGGCAAGATGCAGGTTCTCGATCGGGTCCGCAGTCTGGCTGCGGCGATCGGCTTCTCTGTCGGTTACCGGGCCGGAGAGCGGATTTATTCCCTGCAGCCGCAGGGAACATCCGATATTTTCGCGCAAAGTTTGCCGCCCACGCCGGTAACACCCGCCTGATTTCCAGAAGAGCGTCGCAACCATGAACTACAGCAGCAAGCGGGTCCACTTTGACAACGGACGCGGGCACCAGCTGGCGGGAATCGTCGATTCACCGGTCGCGGGTCCAGCGCAGTATTCCGCTCTGTTTTCGCACTGTTTCACGTGCACCAAGGATCTGAAAGCGATCGCGCGGATCAGCCGCCAGTTGGCCGGAAATGGAATCGAAACACTTCGATTTGACTTCACCGGACTGGGTGGCAGTGGCGGCGAGTTTGCTGAAACCGATTTTCTGACCACGGTCGCCGATGTGACCGCGGCCAGCCAGTGGATGGCAGAAAACCTTTCGGCACCCTCGCTGCTGATCGGCCATTCACTGGGAGGCGCGGCGATGGTGGTCGCGGCATCGGGCATCCAGTCGGCCCGCTGCATCGTGAACATCGCATCACCATCCACCACGGCTCACCTCGCCGGATTTCTGTCGCGATCCAGTCCTGAAATTGAATCGGCTGGTTCCGGAGCGGTAGTGATCGGAGGACGTCCCCACACGATCACCCGGCGCATGGTCGGGGTATTGCGCGACCACGACCACAGACAGGCGCTGGCCGGTCTGACGTTGCCGCTGCTGGTGATGTTTTCACCCGCAGACGAAACCTTGCCGTTTGAGCAGGGGCGGGAAATGTTCCGGCTGGCAGGTGGTCCCACCAGTTTCATCAGTCTCGACGGAGCCGATCACCTGCTGGTATCCCGTCCGGAAGATCTTGACTATGTCAGCAACTGCATCGCGCTCTGGTCCAGCCGCTACTGCGCCGCCTGAAAATTGGGGTCAGACCTGGTTTTCGGTTTTCATCCGTCTGCAGAAATCCGTTTGCTTCGCCCCCAGCCCACGAGTCCGCGGACCGCACGAAGTTCGGGTGACCATTCGCGGTTTCAGCACCGTGTTCACGAAGACCGCCCGGTGAAAATTGTGGCTGTTGAGGACAGCCGGGTTCTGTTGTGGTTTGCCGCTGGACTGACGCATGCCAACCAGGTGACTTTCGTGGATATCACATGTCTGTTCTGGATGTCCGACTGGTACCAGCCAGTGGTACAGAGTTCTGCAGGAACGTCTACCGAAACTTCCGGAAACAGGTCATTCGCACGGTTCCGACGCTTCGCGACCACGCAGCCAAGGCCGCTGCCGTCCAGAAAACGACGGAACCCGAACTGTTGCCACCGGGTCTGATCTCACCAGTTTTCACCTGATCTTAATGCGACCGACATCATTAATTAGCGCCGATTCCTGTATCTTTTCCTGGCTGGTGTGCGCACACCGATGACAACAGATCTTTTTGAGAGAGGTGGATTATGGAGCGAAGAAAATCAGGTTTTTTGCTGGTGTTTGCGTACTTGCTGATATGGAGCTGGGCGAATTCCCTGCCAGCGCAGATCGTTTTGAATGAAGCGACGATGGCTTCCCAGGCGATCGCCGAGACCGATGCCGGACCGGAATACAATTACGAAATCGACAATTTTGACGAACTGGATGAACCCGGTTCTTATTCCTATGTCGAGTACGGCTCTGCTCCGGGATATTATTCGGGAGCCTCGGTCGGGACCGAACACGACAGTGATTTGGCTGTGGGAGGATTTGAGCTCACGGGCGAAGCCTACGCCTATACCGCTGACGACTATGGCTACGCCTATGTCTCCGCTGACTCACAGGTTGCCGAGTACATCACATTTACGCTTCCCGGGCAAACCCGCATTCAGATCTTGGGCAGTCTCTCCTTCAGCGGGTATCCCGCCCAGGAAGCCGACGCCTACTTTGCCCTGCGTCGGGTGGGTCAAGCCAACCTGTATCAGGTGACGTCTGCGGGAGACATTGAATTTGACGAGGTATTGCCGGCAGGAACGTATCAACTGACGGTATTGTCCCGGGTTTGGCTGGAGTTTGATTTTTCCGGCGGCGACCTGTATGAATTTTCGCGAGGCACTTTTCAGGTATCTCTGTCTGCGACGGCCCAGCCTTTCAGCCCGCCTGCGTTCGTGAATGTGCGCCATCGTATTATGGCTGAGTCAGCGGACGAGGATGGTTCCGACGCTGATGTCATCACCTCGCACGCCTTTGGATCCTTTGTCGCAGAAGCCGATGTGAGCACACCGGCCGTAACATCGATCGCATCGCTGAACTCGGCAGTCGATGCGGGCAGCGGAACTTTTTATGTTTATGGTTACGCTGCGAGCGGACTTTATGTCCAGGGAACTGCATCTTCCGATGCCGACAGCCACTTTTACACCACCTTTGATCTTGACCGTCCAGGAACGCTCGAACTCCAGGGAGAAGTCGGCGTGGTCGATTTCCTTGGACTGTATCAGTCCCACGACGAACCAGGCTTCGCCCGGGTTATTGTCCGGTTGCAGGATCTGACCCATGGAGGCAACGTACTCAACAAGGTCATCACCATGAACGGATCCGTTCCCAGGAAAAACGTAGCCGATTTGCAGGACTTGTTCCCGAGCGTCGAGTTGCATCCTGGAAGGTACCGTTTGACGGTGCGTGCGATCTCCAGCGATGGCGCAAACAACGCGGAAGTTGCCGGCAGCATGGCCGTGGGGTACCTCGAAGTCGAAGGTCGAATTATCGAGCAGCAATAAATTCTTTTCCGGCAAGACAGTGCAAAACCGGCGAGTTGATCCTGATAGCCTGAGCGGGTTGCCCAATGGGTAGCCCGCCCATGGCGCCGGTCGTGTATTGCCGAATCCGCGAAAGCCTTGCTATCAGATTGCCCGAATCCACGAACTTGCCGTTCACCAAACATGGATAATGGAATAGACAATCTGTTTCATGACCTGAGGCGCAACCCCGGACCTGTAACCGCCAGCAAGTCAGGGGTGTCCTTTCGGAAATCAGGACTGGGTTGAAGCGACAGGCAAAAGGCCTGGTCTGGAGTCAACCCAGGGGCGACTCCGCCATCCATGCCATGCAAGTTTGCCTGACATGCCAATTTGGCTCCTGCCCCCTTTTTTCATTGGGTTCAATTTCCCGATCGACCTTTTTCCTGCTCTTTGACACGAATCTTTGCGAGTTCCGTCCAGACTTCGTGATCAAATGGTTTCGGCGACATCTCAATGGCAACCAGGTGTTTGTCGCCGCGTTCTGTTTTCCGGACCTTTGCATTCAGGCAGATCCAGTCTTTGGTTGTGAAAGCATCATGGATCCGAAGCCTGCCGCGAAATTCGACACCGTCCTGAATGAACACGGCGACCGGCCTTTGAATAGTGTCCGGATCTCCGTCGCTCCCCTGGGTCACCGCGCGCGACAGCCCGTCGAAATAGGTTTCGATCAGGTCGGCCAGTCGTTCTTCGGTCAACTGCGGGTCTTCATCAATCTGCCACACCATCTTGTAGGTCCAGAATCCGGGTCTGTCGGGTTTGGACCAATCTGGTGAAAACCGGATGTCTTCGTAGCCGTTGAAGCTGATCGAGGGAGCAAAGGAGAGGGGGAACGGTATTTGTTCAGCACCCCAGTCATCGGGGGCCTCCAGAATTCTCTCCACGTCCTGTTCCTGTTGTACCTGTGAAGCTTTCACGCTTCTGAGGCCATCCCCGGTGACGTTGGTAAACGATTTCCCGTCGAAACGAAAGAGTCCTCCGGAAAAGCCGCACCAAAGCGTTCCGTTGCGGTCTTCCAGCATTGCCTGAAGTCCAAAGTTGCGGGTCCAGTGGGGCCGGTCGGTCTTGTCGAAAAGAGTGAATTTTTCTCCGTCGTAGCAATAGGCACCAACACCTGTTGCTCCGATCCAGATGTCTCCCGCTCCTGTTTCGTAAATCGTGTAGATGTCGTTTTCACTCAACCCTTTGACTTCTGGAAACCGGGTGAAAGTCTTTCCGTCATAGCGGCAAACTCCACCGTCTCCGGTCATCGCCGGCTGGTAGGACTGCATGCACGCAAACCAGATGTTGCCCTGTTTGTCTTCGATGATTGTGGTGACGTTGTTACTGCACAAACCGTCTTTGCTGGTGAAGCGGGTGAATGACTGTCCATCAAACTTGAGTGCACCGTACCCGTCAGTTTGAAACCAAAGGTTGCCATCGCTGTCTTCCAGAGCCAGTAAAGCTTTTCCGGGTGTAATGCTATAGGAGGTGATTTCTTTTTTGTCGATCGGGAGTCTGAATTCGGAAAACGAAGCGCCGTCATGGCGGAAAACCCCATGGTACGTACTGGTCCAGATGTTTCCTGCCCGATCGGACCGGACAGCCATCCAGCCTTCTCCCTGGTCGTGCCGACCCGACGTACTCCAGAGATTCGTTATGGACTTGCCGTCATATCTGCTCAGGCCACCGTGCGAACCGAACCAGAGATTCCCTTCTTTGTCTTCGGCAAAGCCAATGGCTTCATTGGACGGCAAACCGTCCTGGCGGGAAAACCATTCAAGCTTTTGTCCATCGAAACGTGCCGCCCCTTTTGACATCGTTCCAAACCACAAATGGCCCTGGCGATCCTCAAAGACGTTGACAACATAGGGAGCAATGCGCTCGATGTCGGATGGTTTTAAATCCAGAGACTTCCTGATCCAGCTGACGACAAGGCTCCGTTCCGCCTCTGTTGGCTGGGCAGAGTCCCTTGGAGGCATCGCTCGCGAGTCCATTTGCTCCACCACACCCGCGAAAAGGCTGCGATGTCCGGCGATGTCGACTTCTGTCATTTCAGCCAGAAAGTCGAGCTCTTCCATTTGACCTGGTGCGTGACATTCCCCGCAGTATTTGACGAGAAGTGGTCGAATTGTTGAGGCAAAATCATCCTGCCTTTGGAACTCAAGAGGTTTCTCGGGCCAGGGTCCGTCTTTCAGGACATTTGCAAATGTCGTTCCGTCCTGGCAGACCCGTCCGCCGCAGCATTGAGTCGATGATGCGTCCTGTCCGGCGCAGATAGCGACTGCAAAGATACCTGACACGACAATTGAAAATGGTTCGCGCATGTGAAACCTGTCTGTATTGAGTAGTGAATGCGGATTGTTAAAGTTTGTCCTGTGGTCAATTCAGCCCTAACGAATTTCAAATTCAGGAGTACACGTACCGTCATGGACACCCGGTCTGGACCGAGTGCGGATCGTTATTGCTTTTCAGACCTGCTTCTGTTCGAATGGTCACATCAAAAGGGAATGTCTGCCAGTTGTTACCTTGAATCGCGCCGACAGGAGTACCGCCCCGTTTTGCGGAATCAGCACGCCTGATTTGCTGACAGTCATCCTAACGAAACTGCGTTACAGCCGGTCGGATGGAACGGCCGACACAGCAAAAGACGGCTCAAAAAGGCCCGTGTAACGGCCGTGCGTTAGAATTGTTGGTGATGCGCCATGACACGAAAAAAAGCCTGTGGACGCCAGCAATGATCAGCAAAACGCACATGCCGGGTTCCCCCTGTCCGGATCCGGCGGAACTGGCCGCTTTCGCCACTGGTGACCTGAACGAGTCACGACTAGAACAAGTGGCAGAGCACATCGATCAGTGTGACTCGTGCGGAGTCGTCGTTGATAACACATCGCGGCGCGTCGCCTCCGGTCTGGTCGCGGAGTTGCGTGCCATGAAAGTTCGGTCGACTGACTTGACGACGATCAATGAAAGGCCTGGAAACCAGGTTCCCGGTCAACTTGTCGAGGCTGCTTGTGGCGTCATCGACTCGTCGTCGATTCCGGCCTCTTTTGATTCCGGAAAACGGATTGCGAACAGACTGAAGAACGGCCCGGTTCGACTGGGACGTTTCGAACTGAAATCCGAACTTGGTACAGGCTCATTTGGCTACGTTTTCAAGGCACTTGACACCGGACTGAATCGGCTGGTCGCGTTGAAGGTCCAGCGAGCGGGAACGTTTGCAACGGACGAAGATGCCGAACGGTTTATTCGCGAAGCCCAGAGCATCGCCCAGCTCACGCATCCGGGTATCGTCGCCGTCTACGACGCGGTTCGGTCAGAGGAGGACATCTGCTATCTCATTACCGAATATGTTGACGGAGTTTCGCTCGAAGAGGCGTTGCAAACGGGGAATTTCACATACAGGGAATCAGCCAGTCTGATTGCTTCGATTGGTGACTCGCTGCATTACGCCCACGAAAACGGCATCGTCCATCGCGATGTCAAACCCTCAAACGTTTTGCTTGACCGCGCAGGCAATCCGCATGTGATGGATTTTGGACTTGCAAAGCGTGCACTGGACATTGGCAATACGCTGACTTCGGAAGGCAGGATCCTCGGCACGCCTGCCTACATGTCTCCCGAACAGGCTTCCGGGGACTCAAGCAGGGTCGATGCCCGCAGCGACGTCTACAGCCTGGGCGTGATGCTCTACGAAATGCTGACCGGCGAAAGACCCTTTCAGGGCAATCGCAGAATTCTGCTGTTGCAGGTCTTGGAAGACGAGCCGCGGTCGCCGGGACTGCTCAAGACAGACCTTCCGCCCGATCTGGAAACGATTTGCCTCAAATCCCTTGCGAAATCCCGGGCGCGCCGTTACCAGTCGGCAGCGGAAATGTCGGACGACTTGAGAAGGTTCCTTCGGGGCCAGCCTGTCAGGGCGCGACCAACAGGTTTCGCTGAAAAGCTGTGGCGGTGGTGCCGCGACTATCCGCTGGCCGCAAGTCTGCTGGTGATTTCCCCACTGGTTTCGGTAGGAGGATTCGCCTACCTGTCGTGGCTGTCAACTCATTTCGTTCACA
>JBGSVU010000341.1:0-1923 GCA_041752775.1 Pirellulaceae bacterium
GACGACGCGGCCAGCGATCTGGGGCGGATCAGCGAGCATTGGCCGTGGATGGCGGTCGAGTTTTCCGACCAGATTGCGGCGGGGGTGCGGTCGGCCAACAGCCTGAAGGATGCCAGAACGGCAGTCCAAAGATGGCTCGAATTTTGCGTAAAAGGAGCGCATCACCTATGCGCTCCTTCTGGTTCTGGGCCGTCCGACCCGCCTCCCGATCCCCCCATTCGGGCAATCACCCAGCGGCAATTGAGGGACTGGTGCTGGTGGGAGATCGACCAGTTGGGGATCAAGCAGTCGACGGCCAAAAAGCACTACTCCAACCTGCGTTCGGTCGTCCGCTACATGACCGACGACGCCTACGACCTGCCCGATCTGGAGCTGGACAAAGACCGCCAGAAACGGATGCGGCTGAAGGACAAAGCGGTCTCGCACAAAACGTCCCTCTCCCAGGAATCGATCCAGCAGCTGTACCTGGCCTGCCGCAACGCGATCTGGCCTTTCGACCTGCCACACCCGGCCGCCCGGTACTGGCGGGCGTTCGTGGTAATGCAGGCCCACTACGGCATTCGGACTCAGGACGTGGCGGCGTACAAGTCCGGGTTCACTCCTCTGACGTGGGAGGCGATCCACTGGGACCCACGGCACCCGGTGGTGAATTGCCAGGACAGCAATCCGCACGGGTGGATCTCGATGCAAATGGCCAAAACGGAGCGGGACCTGATCCTGCCGATGACGCCGTCGGTGGTGGCCCACCTGCGAGCCATCTACCGGCCCGACTGCCTGCCCGACGATCGCGTGTTTCCGCTGCCGCGCAACAGCGACTATTTCTATCAACAGTGGGCGGCGATCACGGCCGGAGCGGGGATGCCGTGGTTGAAAATCAAGAACGTGCGGTCCCACGTCGAGACGCTGGTCCATTCGGTCGTGGCGGACAACGGGATCGGCGACCTGAAACCGGGCGTCGTGCTGGGCCACGCTGGCAAATCGACCAGCGAGAAACATTACTGGGAGTTCGCCCCGCAGTTAATCCGCCTGTTCGCCGCATGGCCGATTCCCGACGTGATGCGCACGTCGAGCGACGACGTGCAGCTGGGGTTGTTCGACTGATTCACTGCGAACTGATTCACCGGGAATTCAATTACTGCGCCTCGACGGAATCGACTGGCATGGACGACGATCTGGAAGCGGTCCGGCCGCTGGTGTTCAGGATGGCCCGCAAGTACTGCGCCCATCACATGCCGCTGGAGGACATGCAGCAGGAGTTGTGGATCAACGTCCTGCGGATGCGTCAGTTGTTCGATCCGTCGCGGGGCGTGCCGTGGTTGAAATTCGTGGCGGGACGGTTGCGGAATTGCTGCATCGACATCCACCGCACACATGGACCGGTCACCCGTCGTGGCAAACTCCGGACGATCGACGTGACGGTCCTGTCCGAAATGCAACGCGAGGACCCGGCATCCGGCCGCGTGTTCGGCATCCAGTCGATTGATGCGCACGGTTGCGATGGTCCCGACGCTGTTGAATGGGCTGATCTGATCAACCGCACCGCCACCGAATCGCCATCGGTCCGGGCGCTGGTGCTGCACTGGAGCGGGTTGACGCTGCGGGAGATCGGGTTGCTGTACGGCGTCTGCAAATCCCGGGTCCAGCAAATCATTTCAAGCGACCGCGTGCATGCGATGGCCCGGATTCGCCAGCTGGTCGCCGGCCATTCGCTGGTGATCCCGCAGCTGCAGCAGGGAGACGATTCAGAATGATCCAGCGATCAACAACAAAACCCGACAGCATGGGCGCATCTGCTGCCGCACACGGACGCCAGGTGGAATCGGCCGGCGTTGTTGATCGTCGCCCGCGAGGCGCAGGAACGGCGACTCGCGGGTTCTTTTGTTGGCTGTTGTGCGTGCTGGCCTTGTGGTCAGTCGCGTATTG
>JBGSVU010000342.1:0-2481 GCA_041752775.1 Pirellulaceae bacterium
CTTTTTCGATGCCTGAGATCACATCCCTTGTCAAAAAAAGCCGACTGGCAACCGCCACAATCAAGTCCCACTGGCCCGAACGTTTTTCAGTCAGGTGGCATCGGCATGGCGAATAAACTGGACGGACTTTCCCCGCGGTACGACCTGGTCGTAGCAGGTGCCGGCCCGGCGGGTTCTGCAACGGCAATCACGGCGGCCCGAACCGGGCTGTCGGTGCTGCAGGTCGATGCGAAAAAATTTCCCAGGCACAAGGTCTGCGGCGGGTGCCTGAATCCTGCGACTCTCAATCTGTTGACTCCCCTGATTGGAGATCGCCAACGGTGGAATTTTGAAAGTGAGACTCTCCTTTCATTTCACCTGTTTCATCTTGGGCGGGAATTCCCGGCAGTAGCGCCACTGGGTGTTGCGGTAAACCGTCAGCAACTGGATTCTGCGCTGGTCAGCGCGGGAAAGGAGTCGGGAGTGGTTTTTCGCGATGCGGTCCGGGCGACCATCGGTCCGGTCACCGGCGACGTTCGCATGGTCCGGTTGGCATCGGGTGGCAGGTCGGTGGAAATTGCGGCAAACGCCGTGGTGATGGCAACCGGCTTGGGATCGTCCAGTTGCAACAATGCCACTGAATTTGCCCGGACTTGCACGACCGACTCAAGAGTTGGTATTGAAACGATCGCGGACCATTCGGGCGGAACGGTTGCCAGGGGCCAACTACTAATGGCCATTGGTCGTTTCGGATATGTGGGAATGACGATGATTCCCGGCGAACGTCTGCATATTGCCGCCTCGGTGGACGCGTTACGGTTGCGCGATCAGGGACCCGAAGCACTGGTCAGGGAGATTGTGGCCCAGTCCGGATGCGGGGACCTTCCCGGATTGCGGACCGGCAGCCGCTGGAGGGGAACACCGCCGCTGAATTCCCGCACGACCAGCCTCGCATCGAACCGGGTTTTTGTGACGGGCGACGCGGCGAGTTACGTGGAACCATTCACTGGTGAAGGAATTCGGTGGGCGCTGGAGTCGGGCGTCGGAGTCGTTCCGCTGGTTCGGCAGGCAGCAGCAGGGTGGACCGATTCGATTGGACGCGAATGGGCGGACTGGTACCGGCAGAACATCGAGGTGCGACAGCGGCTGTGCAGAAAACTGGCGGCGGGACTGAAACGGCCCGTCATTCGCTGGATGGCTCATCAGGCTATTGCTTTCCATCCCCGAATGGTTCGGGACTTCATTTCAACAATTCAGGGGTAAACCTGCCATGAAATCATCCATTTTGGGCATTGGCACCGCTGTTCCCGCCAATCAGATGTCTCAATCGGAAGCCCTTGCCATGTTTGATGAAATAGTATGCGAAACGGACCGGCAACGGCGTTTGGCGAGGGTGCTGTTCAGAAAATCCGGCGTCCAGAACCGGAATACGGTCGTGCCGTTTGCCGAGGCTTACAACTGGCGGCGTCCTTCCGTTAATGCCAGTAGTTCTCCACTGTCCGATTTTACGGATTCAGCTACTGCCACGGCGTCACCTGCGACCTGTGTCGGAAAAAGTGCCGGGCCGACGACCGCCGAGAGGATGAAAATGTACGCCGAGTTTGCCGGGCCCCTGGCAGAAGAATCGGCGCGCCAGGCCGTGACGGAAAGCCGAATCAGTCCGCAACAACTGACTCATCTGGTCACAGTAACATGTACTGGTTTTGAGTCGCCGGGGATCGACATCGGCCTGATCCGCAATTTATCATTGCCGGCAACCATCCAGCGCATCAACGTCGGTTTTATGGGTTGCCATGGTGCCATCAACGGATTGCGAACAGCGCTGGCCATATCGCAGGCGGATCCGGATGCGCGCGTGCTGTTGTGTGCGACAGAAGTCTGCAGTTTGCACTACCGTTTCCAGTGGGACAGTGAAGGGGTAATTGGCAACGCGTTGTTCGCCGACGGGTCGGCATCGCTGGTGCTTGGCCGGAAGCAATCTGGAATCGGGGAGGACGACTGGCAGTTGATCGCCACAGGGTCCGTCGTGATTCCGGATTCAGCCGACTCAATGAGCTGGAAGGTTGGCGATCACGGATTCGAAATGCTGCTGACGAGTGAAGTCGGCGACAAAATCGAGGCCAGTCTGAAGCAGTGGCTGGTTGAATGGCTGGACGGCAGGGGACTCTCAATGGACCAGGTGGACTACTGGGGTGTTCATCCTGGTGGCCCCCGTATTCTGGATGCTGTTCAAACAAGTCTTGAGCTGTCAGAAGAACATCTGGCGACGTCCCGTTCGATTCTGGCCCGCTGTGGCAACATGTCATCGCCGACAGTCTTGTTCATCCTGAACGAATTCTTCCAGAAACATCGCAAAAAAACGGCAGGTGAATGTTCGCTGGCCGTACTGCTGGCTTTTGGCCCTGGTCTGGTCGCAGAAATAGCCTTGCTCAGGGTGGGATGATCGTCCGGGCAAGGTGGAACAGCGGCTTTTTGACGGATGCGGCGCTGGACCGGGATTTG
>JBGSVU010000343.1:0-21675 GCA_041752775.1 Pirellulaceae bacterium
GAAGCCGCCCGCAAAGCCCAACAGGAGCGTCTGCGGCGCCTTGTGCAGCGGCGGGAAGAACTGCGGCGGGAACAGGCCCGACTGGATTTGCAGCGGGCGGAGGCTCGCGTTGAAAAACTGAAACAGCAACTGGGCGAAATCCGCAACGGGATGACCCGGAATGTTGAACAGGGCGTTGAGGATTTGCTGAATCGGGCCAGTCGAATGAAACGCAATGCACAGGATGGCGACAGGCCAGCGGACCGCAATCCAGATGACCGCAATCCAGGTGACAACAACGGTGGTTAGGTGACTGACGTGATACGGTGGTTTTCGGAATACCCCGGAACCCATCCCATTTTCAATATGATTTGACTCAGATTTTATCCGGGATGATGAAACAGAACGATTCGTTGCAGGGCAGCTGGACTGTCTGGATTGTGATTCCAGTCGTGGTGGGTTGCACCGGCATTTTGCTGGCGATCATGGGCGAACTGGGACTGGTCATTCCCGATGAGCGCGCCTCTGCGAATGGTGCCGTGGCATTCCGGTCCGCACCGGAACCGGTGGGGCTGAATCCGGATGCAGAGACCGTTCCTCCCGTTAATGTGCGGTTCGCCACCGAAACAGATGAAGTCCCGGATTTTCAGCGGCACGTTTCGCCTCTGCTGGGAAGGCTGGGCTGCAACGGTCGGGCCTGTCATGGATCGTTCCAGGGCCAGGGTGGATTTCGGCTGAGTCTGTTTGGGTACGATTTTGCTGCAGACATCGCGGCCATGATGGAAGTCGGCAGCGGCCGGATCGATCTCGCTGACGTGGGCGAGAGCCTGATTCTGGCCAAACCCTCCGACGCCGACTTTCATGAAGGTGGCCAGCGTTTCACCGAAGACAGCTGGCAGTTTGCTGTCTTGAAGAAATGGATCGCTGGCGGCGCCCAGGCGGTCGCGGTGCCGGCGAAACTGGACCGGCTGGAGGTCGAACCGGCCGAGTTGCAGTTTCGCTCGACGGACGACCAGGCCGAACTGCGTGTGATCGCGCACTGGGCCGATGGCAGCCGCGAGGACGTCACTCCGCTCTGCCGTTTTCAGTCCAACGATCCGTCGATTGCAACGGTGACGCCAACCGGTCACGTGCAAGCGGGCGAGCGGGGCGATTCGCATCTGGTGGTGTTCTATGACAACGCGGTCCAGCCGGTGCCTGTCTCGCGTGCGTGGAACGAAGCGGCCATGGCCCGTGGCGCCGGCAGCGGACGGAACCGGGAATCGTTCGGTCCGATCGACGGATTTGTACAGGCAAAGCTCGACCGGTTGGGGCTGGTCCGAAGCGACCTCGTGGACGATGCGACTTTTCTGCGCCGCGTCTGCCTGGACATCGCCGGAACGCTGCCCTCGGCAGCGGATGTTCGGGAATTCATGGCGGACCACTCACCCGACAAACGTTCCCGGAAAATCGACGAGCTGCTGGAAACCCCGGCCTATTCGGCACTGTGGGCCACTTTCTTCTGCGATCTGACCGGCAACAACACGCAGGAACTGCGCGACGTGGCGTACGCACCCACCGAGACGCTGTCGACCATGTGGTATGAGTGGATTCGCAAACGCATTGCCGACAATATGCCTTACGACCAGATGGTGGAAGGGATCGTGCTGGCATCCGGTCGCTTCAGTGACCAGTCCTATCTGGAATACTGCACCGAGATGAGCCAGATGGTGCGCAGTGGCGATTGCGATCCATTTGTGCAGGGGGATTCGATGCCGCTGTACTGGATGCGGCGCGAGTTGCAGGATCCGGATGAACGCGCGAACAGTTTTGCACACTCTTTTCTCGGACTGCAAATCCAGTGTGCCCAGTGTCACAAGCATCCATTTGACCAGTGGACGAACGACGATTTCAACAGCTTTGCGCGGTTCTTCAGTGGCGTCCAGGTGATGCGGCCGCAGAATGCGCCGAAAGCAGATCGCGAGGATGTCCAGAAAATTGCCGGGGACCTGGGGCTCGATTTCAAAAAGGGTGGCGGCAACGCGCAGAAACTGATTCGCGAAGCCCTCCGCGACGGAAAGACCGTTCCGGTTCGCCAGCTGATTGTGACGCCTCCCAATATCAACCAGCAGAAGCTGGAGCCGGCGGAAAAACAGGCGCTGCGCAAAAGCCGCAAACGGACTTACGACGAAGGCCGTCTGCCCGACGGTTCCATGGTTCCTTTTCGGCCCACAGATGACGTCCGGCAGCCACTGATGGAGTGGTTGCGCAAAAAAGACAATCCGTGGTTTGCCCGCGCGATCGTCAACCGGATTTGGGCAAAATACTTTGGAGTCGGAATCGTTGATCCGCCCGACAACCTCAGTCTGGCCAATCCGCCCAGCAATGCCGAACTGCTGGACTGGCTGGCGAGCACTTTTGTGGAACGGGGTTACGATTTGAAATGGCTCCACCGCGAAATCGCCAACAGCCGGACGTATCAGACGGCCTGGCAACCGAATGAGACCAATGGCAACGACCGCCGGAATTTCAGCCGGTCGCTGCCCCGCCGGCTGCCGGCAGAAGTCGTGGTGGATACGATGGCCCAGGCCTCGGCCAGCGATCGCGACAACGACCGTTTCTTTGTGAACCTTGAAGACCGGGCGCTTTCCGTACCCGGAACCGCGACGAATCGTGCCGCCGGCAGGAATAATTCGGCGGGTTTTGCCCTGGAGATTTTCGGCCGGTCCACCCGGACCACGACCTGTGACTGTGACCGCTCGATGGAAACCAGTTTGATCCAGACGGTTTACCTGCAAAACGATCGCGATGTGCATTTCATGCTCGGTCGCAATGATGGCTGGGTGGGCGAATTGCGCTCCGCAGAGAAAAGTGGCTCCGAACCGGATAGTGCGGCGGGCAAACAGATCGCCGACCTGGAAAACCGCATCCGGCGACTGGAGCGGGGACGTGCCCAGAGCCTGGAAAAAGGCCAGGAGGTTCAGGCCCGCAAATTTGCGGAACGAATCGCCGGGTTTGAGAAACAGCTGGCCGGAATGCGACCCGATCCGGCCGTCGCGACAGTCAGCGCCGAAGAACGATTGCAGCAGATCGACAGCCTGATTCTGGAAGCCTACCTGCGGGCTCTGGGCAGGCAGCCGACGCCCGAAGAACGGGATCGCTGCCGCCAGCACATGCAGGAATACGAATCGGTTGCCGAGGGCCTGGCGGGCGTGCTGTGGGCCCTGATCAACTCCTCCGAATTTATTGTCAATCACTAGACCAGGAATCAGACCACGATGAGTTGGCATCGACAATGTGACGGGTTCAGCCGCCGCGACTGTTTGCGGATGGGGGCAATTGGGGCCGGTGCGGCCGGGCTGTCACTGGGAAACTTTCTGCGGATCAGCCATGCCGGAGCAGTTAATCCGGCCGGGCGCAGCCAGGCTGCGATTTTTGTGGAGCTGCCTGGCGGGCCGTCACATATCGACACGTTCGATCCGAAACCCGATGCGCCGAGTGAGATCCGGGGCAAATTCGCCACCATCGCGACGCGGGTCGCTGGCGTGCGTTTTTCCGAACATTTGCCGCTGCTGGCCGGCGTGAACGATCATTTCACGGTTTTGCGCGGGGTCACGCATTCGCTGGGAGCCCATCCCCTGGGGCAGAAATTCATTAATACCGGGAACCGTCCCACACCGGCGCTGGAGTACCCGGCTTACGGATCGGTTGCGGCGACGCGTTTGACCACGCACAGGGATTTGCCGGTCTATGTCGCGGTGCCCAAAGCATCGCAGGGGCCTGGTTACCTGGGTGTGAAGTACGCCCCTCTGGCGACGAATGAGGCGCCGCGGGCCGGTCGGCCATTTAACGTGCGCGGCATCTCGCTGGGTGGCGGCGTGACGCTGAATGAAATCGGGAAAAGAAAACAGTTGCTGGATGACCTCGACCAGACGTTTGCGGCGATCCGCCGCGACGACGAACTGCTGGACGGGCTGGATGAGTTTGGCCAAAAGGCTTTTGAAATGATCACGTCGCGTCGTGCCCGCGAAGCGTTTGACGTCAGCCGCGAGTCGGAGGCGTTCAGAAAGCCGTTTGCGGACGATCCGTTTTCCCAGAGTTGTCTGCTGGCGATCCGGCTGGTGGAAGCCGGCGTGCGATTTGTCACGCTCTCGCTGGGGGGCTGGGACACGCACCAGGACAACTTTACGAAACTGAAAGACGACCTGTTGCCCAAACTGGATGGCGGGCTGTCGGCGCTGTTCGTGGGATTGCAGCAGAAAGGTCTGCTCGAATCAACAACCGTGTTCTGCAGCGGCGAGTTTGGCCGGACACCGAAGATCAACACTCGCAGCGCCGAAGGCGGACGCGACCATTACCCGCGCTGCATGTTCATGCTGATGGGCGGCGGGGGGATTCGCCAGGGACAGGTGTTGGGTGAAAGCGATGCGACCGCAGCCGGACCGGCTCATGAAGGATTCAAACCCGAAGATGTTGCGGCGACGTTTTACCATTCACTCGGCATCGATCCGGCGGCAGAATTCCAGACGCCCTCCGGCCGCCCAGTATCCGTTGTTCGCGATGGAACACCGATCCCGGAGTTGCTGGTTTGAAAACAGGTTGTATTGAAAACAGGTTGGTCCAGGACAGATTTTGATTGCTCCCCGCATCTGGCCAACGAAACAGAAGACACCCGCGAAGAGCCACTTCCAACCAGCTGACAAGGCTGAGAGCCTCTTCCGGAACCCGCCCGGCGTTTCGCCGGTGCGGGTTTGTTTTTGCGCCATCCATTCCCCTTTTCTGGCCGGGAAGAGTCAAACCGGGTTGTGCAGACGACAGTGAATGCAGTTCGGAGGAAACTGACCGCGTCTTAGCAGGACAGCCGTCAATTGCGCCCCCGTCCATGGGGGATGTACCTGTGCGGTTCAGTCCTGCCAATGACACTCTCTCGGTGCCTCGCTTTCGCCCTGTTCCTGCCGCAGGCTTACTTTTTCAACTGGTGATTGCCGCCGGCGAATTCCTGGTGGCAGTGGTTGCAGTTGTCCACCATCAACTCGTAGGCCTCGCGGGCTTTGGCGAAATCGCCGTTGGCCTGGTACAGCCCCTTGCCTGCCGTGTAAACGTCCAGCGAAATCTGTTTCCACAGTTTGACTTGGGCGCCGTCGGCGTTTTCCGGAATACGCGCCGCCAGCAGGGCGCTGCTTTCCGCCAGAATCATCGCATCCGATTTGATGCCGCGCCAGGCCCGGCGTTCTTTCGGTTCTTCCTTCAGCGATTCCTTCAGGGCCTGAAATCGTGGCTGGCAAACGTACTCCATGAAATGATGCATGTCGTCGAGAGGCACAAACGGATCCTCGGGTGCCGGTTCCTGCTTTTGGGCAACCGTTGCCGGTTCCTGCTGCATCCCTGCAACCGTGACATTCGTCTGACCATCCTGCGGCTCCGGTTGCGAATCCTGCCACAACAGTCCGAAAACAACCGGGATAACGCCGATCAAAACTGCCGGCAAGCCGAGCCTGGAAGTTCGTACCATTAGCCAATCGCCTCATCAAATCAGGGGTTCAGAACCATTCACGACCAGCCCCGCGGCTGAATCAGAAACCACCATTCTCACCGCGAATCGCCCGGAATGCTATTGCCCGGGTAAAAAACGTCTGGCAATGACTGGTCAGGCCTGGTCGCAGAGCACATTGCGGGGCAATCCAAGAATATCGGCCAGCGATTCCATCGCCGAAAACGCCTCCTGCATCAGCTGGGGGTCGCGCAGGTCGTCCGGTGCCAGGCTGTCCCGATAATGGCGCTGGACCCATGCCACCAGCTGCTGGTCAAGGTGTTCCGTCCAGAACACGCCGGGGTGTGCGGCAGAGCGCGCCGCGGCATCCAGCACCACGCGCAGTCGCAGGCAGGCCGGCCCTCCCCCATTCCGCATGCTTTGACGCAAATCCATGAACAGAATATCATCGACCGGTCCCGGACCCGCGAGAATCCGCTGTGTACAGGCCAGCGCAGCCCCGTTCTCGCGACATTCGGCCGGACAGAGCAACGTCATGCCCCCGTCCGGCCGGACAAGCAATACGCTGTTGAAGAGATAGCTCGCAACCGCATCGGACAGCGACAGTTCGGCCGATGTGACCGTCTCAACAAACAGGGGCGTGTCAAAACGAACCGCCCAGGTTTCCTGCAACTCACCAATCCGCCGCGATTGATCGAGGAAAGCCTGTTCGTGGACCAGCAACAGGTTTGCCCGCCCGACCGAAATCACGTCGTTGTGAAAGACTCCCGCGTCGATCGCGTCGGGATGTTGCTGGATGAAAACCGTGCCGCACCGCAGTTCCAGCTGGTGCCGGCGGGCCACGGCCTGGGAAGCTTCGATCGTTTGCCGCGCCGGAAAAATTCGTGGAGCGACCGCCGAGCGATCGAGAGCCGAACGGCCGGAAACAAAAATCTCAATGCCCGGCTGCCCGTCATCCACGCACAGCCGGGTGTGGTTCGCCGCTCCTTCGTCAAACAGCGCTGCCGAACAGGGCAGCGGGTCGTGCACAACGAAATATTCCGGATCAGCGAAAATGGAACGCAGAACGGCGGTCGTGCTGGCCGATTCGCCGGAGCGATGCAACAGGCTGCCGAGATTGGCGGGTGTAAAATGTGTGCGCCCATCGGCGCAGTCCGCAGCAGGCGAAACGGTAGCGGCATTGGCCGTCCACATGCTGGAAGCACTCCAGGCAATGGCCAGCAGGACGGGGTCACTGGAGGCGGCCCGTCGCAACAGCTGTTCCGGTGTACCCGAAAAACCCAGCTGTCGAAGCAGTCGCAAATTGGGTCTGGCGAGTGGAGGCAGCACAGCCTGGCCGATCCCGAGGGCGGCAACCGTTCGCATTTTCGACAGCCCCTCGAGGGCCGCCGCACGGGGGCTGGAAACCCTGTTGCGGTGCGTGGCGGAAGCCACATTGCCCCACGACAGTCCGGCATAATTGTGCGAGGGTCCGACAATTCCGTCAAAGTTGTACTCGCGCGCAAGGCTCATCAGTGGTGCTTTCGACAGATCCGGTTTACTTGATCAGGAACTCGGCAAGGACCGGGAAATGGTCGCTGACATCGCGCTCCTCGCGCGGGATCCTGTAATAATTGTCGCGGTGATTGCGGTCAGGCTGGCCGAGGACGACCAGGTCGGGCCGTGTGACGATCTGCGAGAACACGAGGTCTTTTCCCTTTTCGTCGTCAATCACAGCCTGGCTGGCCAGCATATGATCAAACTGTTTGCCGGAAATGTGCGTGGGCAGCATTTGCGGCGGCAAGGCCTGGTTCAGATCGGTCAGGTCGTCATTTTTTTCTCTGGTTTCGCGCCCCTGCAGCACTCCCAGGTCCGTTTTCGCACTGGTGGTCCCGGCAACCTGTTCGGTATTGAAGTCGCCGAGCAGGATTACGTTCTCTCCGTTTTCAAGGCGTGGCCTGACCCATTCATGTAACAGCCGCGCCTGGCGGATCCGCAATTCCTCCTGGTCGGGTGAGGCGCGGAAATGTGCGGTACCCACCAGCAGTTCAACGGTTTCTTTTCCCTCGCCCCACACGAAACGGCCGAACAGGTGCTTGCCGATACTGTAGTACTGGTCGGATTCCAGCATCGCTTCCGTCGGTTCAAACCGGCTGAATTCCACCAGGCCCGACTTGTAGAGAATCGCCACGTCCTGTTCCGTACCGAAATCAAAACCGTCGATGAAGGCGTAGCGGTATTTGACCCGGTACTGGTCCTCAAGGTGTCGGGTCAACTGGAAGATGACTTCCCGGTCCTCGACCTCCTGCAGTGCGATAATGTCGGGCTGCATCCCGTCAATGACGCGGGCAATCTGGTTCTCTTTCCAGTCGTACTCGGCGCGCGACGGTGCCGCCTGCTGTTTGGCCAGATCAGCACGATTGTTGGCAGTGAGATCGTCGAAAAACCATTCGACGTTCCAGGTCGCGATCCGGATTGATTTCGGCAGGTTGTCCGCAGGAGGGGCAGCCGTCCGGGGTGGCGGCACTGCCGTCCGGGCGCCGAAAGTCATCAGGAAAACCGTGGCCAGTCCGACCAGAAGGCCAGGGATTTTTTCGGCAGTCATTCCGTATCTTTCAAAATGTTGGCAGCTTTCAAAACGAACAGCGACGTGCCGCCAGAAAATTCTTCGCGGTCAACTGTCAGGTGAGAATCCGGGGCGAATGTCAGAATTCGGGCCGCGCTGGTTTTTACCCGTTCCTCGCTGCGCCGTCCGGTTCCCCGTCTGCGGATTGCCCGGGATCATCAGCGGCGGGTTGGCCAGCACCGGAATTCTCTTCCGGCGGCCGGTCGGTTGGTGACTCGGAACCGGCATCAGTTGCACCAGCCGCGGAACCTGTGGGCGGTTCTGTTTCGGCTGTTTTCAGATCGTCCAGAGTCGGGATCACTGATCCGATGACTTCTTCGTCCAGCACGAACAACCAGCGGCTGCGCTGGCGATTGAATGTGGCCGCACTTTCGGCGGCGATTCTCAGCTGTTCGTTGCGGGCTTCGACAGCGCGGTTGTATTCGCGCTGCTGTTCGTCGGTTGGGTCGGCACCATTTTCACCGGTGGGGGCTGGAGGTTCGGGGAATTTTTCCGGCAGGACTTCGGCAAAAAACAGCGCTGCCCGGGCGAGTTTGGTTTTGGACTGGGTATCCGCAAAAGCATTCCCGATCACCATTGAGAGGCGCAGGCCGCTGGTCGTTTCGACTTCGATTCGTCCGCCGGTCGAGACGAATTGCAATGGCTGGCCCTCAACCGCGGTTTGGCGAATGCCGGTTTCGTTCAGGGGCGCGTAGACCGGGTCGGCGCTGGCTGGCCCGCCGGCCAACAGGTTTTCTGCGGTTTCTTTCGGCAGGGCGCGGACATCGGTGACTGGCAGAACCGCAACGGAGGCAGCTGCTGCGGTCAAAGCACGGCCGACCTGACTGTTTTTTTCTGCTTCGACCCATTTCCCGTTCTGGAAAACTTCCAGGCCGCCCAGAATCAACCCGTTTGCCGCGACCGAAGTTTCCACGGTCCCCCGCCAGGCGGTTGATGATCCGGATGGGGAAGCTGGGGAATTGTCCATCATTGCGGCGCTGGCGGCCGCACTGGTGATTGTGATTCTGGAAACGGGTTCTCCCACCGGTCTGGCCTGGGTCCGCAACCCAAACAGGTTGGAATCGACCCAGTCGCGAAACTCCACGGACAGAATGGCCGGGTTGATTTCGGCGAGATAAACCTGCGGCTCTCCAGGAATCCGGACAAAGGTCTGGCCGGTCCGGTTGTCGTCCTCAATCGGCAAACCGACGATCAGGGACGCGACGGTTTGCCTGTTTTTGTCTTCCAGGGTGACGCGCGTTCCGATCCCGGCGCGGTTGCCGGACTGTTCGAATTCGGCCGGATCGACGACACCGTACTTGATGTGGTCTTTCTGTTCATCCGATCGCTGTTCCAGAATCCCTTCCGGTTTGGTCAGTCCGGTCAGCGCGTTCAGCACGGCGGTCCGTCGGGCCACGAAGTCGGTTGGAAAACTGGCGTGGGCCGGAATCAGCCAGCGGTCGCCCCGGCGCTGCAGCGACAGTTTCTCGTTCATCTGTTTGTCGGGATTGAAACGGACGATTTCAATCGCCCAGACCCGGTCGGCTTCGAAGGCTTCGTACAGTCCCTTGTTCTGTCCCAACCCGGTGCCACCAGCCGCATCGGAGTGGGGATAATAAAACGCAGCGGCCCCGCAGACAGCGGCAGCGATGATTCCCATCAAAAGGGTCGTTCGAATCGGAGAGCTCATGAAAAGGAGAAACCCAAAAAGTACAGTTGTGGTTGTTGCCGAGGTTGCGACGGGGCCGTCACTGCAGGCCACGGGCTACTTCAGGCGACGGGCTTTGGAGATGCCTTCCCGTTCCAGCAGCCGGCGGCGGGTCCAGACAATCAGACCCATCAGGAGTGGTGGAATGGGCGGGATAATCACTGCGGCCAGTTTGAAGTTTCGCTGGGTCTGCTGGATTTCCAGTTCGGCGTCCAGACGCAGCTGCCGTAACTGTTCCTGCAGTTCGATGTTCATCTGTTCCATTTGGGCCTGGGCGGGCTGGACCTGTTCCCGGGCCAGCGCTTCGAACTGCTGCATTTTCACCTGGTATTCTTCATCGCGCTGTCCGCGTTTTTCCATTGCTTCGAGCTGTTTTTTCAGGGGTTCCAGCCGTGAGCGGATTTCTTCCATCAGCTTCATTTCTGCCTGGGTCTTGTCTTTCATGAATTTCTGCGTCAGTTCGTAATCCCGGGCCATGGCCGCAGCAATGGCGTTTTCTACCACAGTCAGCGTGCTCTGCCGCTGGCGCCGGTTGCGCAAATCCATCCAGGTGTCGGTTCCGGCCATATAGTCGACCATGTTCTGGACGAGGGCAACATTCTGGAAACGGTATTCCACGCCATCGCCGGAAATCGGGAAATCGCGCAATTGCACAAAACGGTCGGACAGCATGTCCACATCGGCCACCCAGATGACATTGATTTTTTCATCGGCTGGCTGGCCGGGGTCTTCGGCCGTGTCGGATACCGGCGCGGCGCTGCCACGAATCTGGGCAATCACGGGATACGACCGTTCCGGGCTGGTCCGGTAATTCACCAGCTGTTCCGACGCGATCCCGTTCTGGAAATCGAAACCGTTGCCAAACTCCAGCATGGAAATGGTTCCGGCGCGGCCACTGGTGACCAGCGGCAGGAACTCCAGTTTCGAATCGGGACTGGGAGTGATGGCGGCCGCGAAATCCATTTCAATTTCGGTGATGCCACGGGTGACCGGGTGGTCGGCAAACTTTTTGTCTGACAACGCAATTTCTTCGTCGCGAATCACCAGCCGTTCGGGCAACTCCAGGCTGCGATCGCGTTTGTAGGGGTTCGAAGCCGCGCGGCTGAGCAATGTCGGAAACCAGATTTGCTGCCGCTTGATGCGGTCAATGTTCAGGTCGAGCAGATCGAGAATTTTCTGGATGTCACCCGTTTCGGCTGTGGGCCGGCCAATCGTGCGTGGAAAAAAAGTGCCCGGAAACGTCTGGAACTCGACGGGGTTGGGCAACACATCCTCAAAAATAACCAGCGGCTGACCGAGTCGAATGACTTCCGCCAGATTCTGGATTTCAGTCGGCGACATCTTGGAGGGCTGGACCACGATCATCACATCGAAGCGGCGTCTGGCTGGTTTGCCGGCGTCGTCTTCCAGCCAAACCGGAACCGCTTGGGCCGCGGAAACCTGTTCCACGTCATACTCTTCCTGGAGTTCGGCAAAAATGCGCATCATCGGCAGCTGTCGCCGCTGGACTTTGCCATCCTCACCCGTGATGTCGAAATAGTCGCCCAGCACCGAAGCGTCGGTCCGGATCACACCCAGTTTCTTGCGGGCCGGTTTCGCCACGCTTTCGATCGCACGCATCAGCCGGTATTCGACCGGCGTTCCGTAGGGGATAAAGGGAATCACATGCCGCTGTCTGCCGGACGATACGGCGACGCCGAAGATGATGTCTTCTTCGCGAATGGCTCCGCGGGTGCGGCTCACGACTTTCTCAGGCCGAATGCCATAGCGCTGTTCGGCGTGGATCGCTTCCTGGGAATAGGGCTGGATCCCCTGCTGCAAATTGACTTTGATGCGATTGCCGCCCAGCACATCGAACTCGCGCAACAGGTTGACCAGGTTGTAACTGGTTTGAACAAACTCGGTTGGCAGGTTTCCGCTGACGTAGGCATCGATCGTGATCGTGGCGGGTGGGGTCGCATCGGACTCTTCCGCCTGTTCGTTGGCCAGTTCGGTCAGCAGCGTACGGGAAGTCGGTGAGAGGGTGCTGACCTGCCCCGAGGAAATATCGACGCGGGCCTGGTTGATGGGGCTGTACTGGACGACCAGCACCGTCCCCAAAACCATTGCCACAAGGAAAACGCCGCGCAGCAGATAGTGCCAGAACATGGACGTTCCGTCCCGGCCTCCCATCCAGTGCCGGCGCCCAATCAGAATCAGGCTGAAGTAGACTCCAATGCAGACGATGCCCAGAAAATAGACAATCGATGAGGGGCTGATCAAACCGCGACCGAACGGTTCAAACCGCTGCAACAGCGACCATTCAAACAGCCGCTGAATCCAGCGACTGTCCGACAGAATTACGTCCGACCGGGAAAAAAATGCGAGGGGTGCATTAAAAGCCGCCCCGAAGATGAAACCGACCGTCAGGTTGTTGGTCAGAAACGACGCGACCATCCCGAGGGCCAGCATCGCGATGCCCATGAACCAGTAACCAAAATAGGTTGAAAACAGCAGCCACGTGTCGAGCGACCCGCCGGTCATGGCCAGCAGCACCGCGTAGTTCGACAGTTGGCTGAACAGCAGCGAGACCGTGAATACAAACACCGCGGCAAAATATTTGCCAATCACAATGTCAAAATCGCGGGCGGGCAACGTCAGCAGCAATTCGTCGGTTCCCTGCCGTCTTTCTTCCGCCCAGATGCTCATCGTGATGGCGGGAATGAAAATCAGCATGATGAACGGCAAAAAACGGTTCAGCTGGTCAAAGTTGGCGAGGTTGGTGGTGAAAAACTCATGCGGCCAGAACGCCGCAAAACTGGTCAGAAGCACAAACAGACAGAGAAAGACATACCCGGTAGGGTTGCTGAAATACCCGGAAAAATTCCGCTTCATCACGGCAAACGCCGCCTGCCGCCAGATCCCCAGCGGCAGCATCAAGCAGGTCAACACCAGCAGAAACGCCAGGTCAATCACCAGCATGTAGACAAATTCGATCAGGGCAGGACTGGATAACATCGATGTCCGGATTTTGATTTTCTGAAGTTCTTGAAAATGGAAACTGGTTCAGCAGTTGGGACTTGTTTCATCTGGCAGGACTGTCGGCTGTCAGTGGTGGGCAGATTCGGACGGGTCGGACGTCGTCACCCCACTGTCGGAAACGGTTTGGCCGCCGGGACTGGCACTGCCCTGCCCGGGCGGACTGGGGGAGTCATCGCCACCGGCCTCGACCAGTTTTTGACCGGTTTGCGGGTCGTGTCCGGTCAGGTCGGCAAAGACGTGATCGAGTCCCTTGTGGCGGGGATCAATTTCATCCAGTCGCCCGTCGTAAACTTTGCGACCCTCGTTGATCATGATCACCCGGTCGGCCATGGCGGTGACTTCCTGGAGAATATGGGTCGACAGCAAAATGGTTTTTTCTTCTCCCAGTCGCCGCATGGTGTCGCGGACGCCACGAATCTGGTTGGGGTCGAGGCCCGACGTCGGTTCGTCGAGAATCAGGACTTCGGGTTCGTGCAACAGGGCCTGGGCCATGCCAACCCGCTGGCGGTAGCCTTTGGAGAGTTTGGAAATCGGTTTGTAAATCACGCTGCCAAGGCTGCAGATTTCGACGACTTTTGCAATCCGGTCCAGTTTGGTGCGCTTGTTCATGCCGCGGGCTTCGGCGAAAAAGTCGAGCAGCGAATACGGTGTCATGTCCGGATAAAGCGGGCCGGTTTCGGGGAGATAGCCCAGTTTTCTGGAACCGGCCAGGCGGTCCAGCGACATGTCGTGACCGGCGATGCGGGCGCGGCCTTCGGACGGTGACAGATACCCCGTCAGCATTTTCATGGTGGTGCTTTTTCCAGCCCCGTTGGGACCGAGAAAGGCAACCACTTCGCCCCGGTAGACCTTGAAGGAAACGTCCCGCGTGGCAGCGAAAATCCCATAGAACTTGCTCAGGTGCTCCGCCTCAATCATGGGCGTCTCGTTCTGCCGGGAATTATCCGTGGCGCCGGCGGGTTCAGAAACGGCTGCCGCTGCAGGGTGTTCGTTCATGGAAAGTCAAACGGGGGGCTGGGAATCAGGTTTTGGGCCGGAGTCATTCGAACAGGACCCGGCTTCTCAATTGTCGCTGCTATTGCCGGAAAAGTCGACCGGACAACGGCCACCAAAGTCAGTTCGTGGCGGTACGGCGCGAGCCGTCCGGTGGTGTTCGATTTTTTGTAGCGGCAGGGCGCGAGCTGTCCGGTGATGTTGACATTCGTTTGTGCCGACGTTTTCGGTCCTGCCGACGTCTATGGCTCTGCCACCCCCTCTTCCACGGTTCTGGCCAACACATTGCCGGTTTCACCGGCAGGCTGTTCCAGGTTGCGCCATGTCCATTCTCCACCGGTACAGCAGAGATGCCCCAGCCAGCGGGTGTCGTCGCTGGCCGGAAAGTCGTTGCGAAAGTGGACTCCCCGCGATTCCTCACGGCGCAGGGCCGCCTGCAATAACATCAGTCCCACCTCCACGAGGTTTCGCAATTCCCACACTTCCTGCGCGGCGGGAGAATCCAGTCCGCCCACATGCGCCGCGAGAACCTGTTGCCAAACCGTTACGGTTTGTATGGCGGGTTGCAAAGTCGCCGCTTCGCGCTGGACGCCACCGGCCCGCCACAACAGACTTTTCAGCGAATTGCGAACGTCGGCAAAATCGATGGACCCTCCTGCAGTCGCGACTTCTGCCGGTCGGGGAAAAGGAATTTTGGGGACGACCATCGCACGACTGCCCTGAAGCACGGCCTGGCTGGCAGCACGTCCGGCAATCCTTCCATATACGATCCCTTCGAGCAAACTGTTCGAAGCCAGCCGGTTGGCACCATGCAACCCACTGCTGGTGACTTCCCCTGCCGCCCACAGTCCGGGCAGTGACGTCCGGCCCTGCAAATCGACCGTCACACCCCCGACCATGTAATGCGCGCCGGGCCGGACCGGAATCCTGTCGCGAGTCAAATCCAGTCCAAAGGCCGCCACCGCCTGGGCGATTCCCGGAAAGCGATGCCGGATGTGCGCCGGGTCCAGATGTCCCAGCTCCAGCCAGACATGGGGAAACTGGGTCAACTCCATTTGCCGGACAATCGCCTGCGAGACGACGTCCCGTGGGGCCAGTTCCGCCCGATCGTCATAGTCCGGCATGAAGCGGTGCCCGTTGCGATCGACCAACCACGCGCCTTCGCCGCGGATCGCCTCGGTAATCAGGGTTCGGTTGCTTCCGGCGATGTACAGCACCGTGGGGTGGAACTGCATGAATTCCATGTCGCGGACTTCGACACCCGCCCGTATTGCCATTGCATGACCATCACCCGTGGCCACTGGCGGATTGGTTGTCTCGCGAAACAACTGCCCTGCCCCGCCCGTTGCGAGGATCGTCTGGTGGGCCCAGACCAGCTGCATTTGTCCGTTGCGGCATACCAGAGCTCCGCGGCACCCCGAATCGTCCGTCAGCAAATCGACGGTGAAGGTCTGTTCGGCAATTTCGATGTTTTTACGGCTCAGGGCTGTTTCGATCACGGCCCGCATGATCTCCAGGCCGGTGGCATCTCCCAGAGCGTGTACCACCCGGTTGTGGGAATGGCCACCCTCGCGTCCCAGTGTCAGCCGGCTTTCGTGCTGGTCAAAACGGGTTCCCAGCGCGACCAGTTCGGCCACGCAGTCCGGGCCCTCTCCCACCACCATTTCGACGGCCTGCAGGTCGCACAGCCCCGCTCCGGCAATCAGCGTGTCGCGAACGTGCCATTCGATCCGGTCTTCCGGATCAATCACGCTGGCGATTCCCCCCTGGGCCCACGAGCTGTTGGAGTGTTGCACCACGTCCTTGGTGGCCACCATGACCTGCAGGGCCGGGTCGATTTCGAGGGCGGCACGCAACCCCGACAGGCCTCCGCCCAGCACCAGCACATCCACGAACCGGTGCAGCATTCGGGCGGGATCGATACCGGTCAGGTATCTGAACTGTTCAGGCATCATCCGGGTTCCATCTGGTGCAGGGCAAAGCAAGTGGTGGATGCCTGACCCTGTACAGGCATACGGCAATTCACGGTCCGATACCCAGTCTAAAGCAAAACGGGGCCGGGAAATATTCCCGGCCCCGTCCAGAGCCCTTAAAACCCGCAGGGCAGACACTAAAAAGTCAGAATGGTGGGCAGATTGTTGGCGATCTCTTCAAAGATGTCGATCAGTTCCTGGCCGTTGTCGGCGTGGTAGTGTTTGCCACCCCCAATCCCTGCGACTTCTTCCATGGCTTCCTGGTCGGCACCGTCGGTGAAGGTGACCGTGTGCAACGTAATGTTGTAATTGTTGACCATCGCCTGGGCTGCGCTCTTTGGCGCTGGATTGACGTTGTTCACACCATCGGTCAGGATCACAATGGTCTTTGCCGCGAAAGGCCGCGCGTTGGCTGATGTCATGATCGACGGGATCGCCGTATTGATGCCCTTGCCGATCGCGGTCGATCCGTTCGGCATCAGATTGTCCACATAGCCGCGCACCGGCGAGTAGGACAGCGACAGCGCGTAGTTGAGGCTGGAATTGGTGGAAAAAGTTGCAACCGACAGCAGTTCTTCCTGGTCGGTCGTTTCCAGAACATCGAGGAAGGCATGAACCCCGGCCGCCAGCTGGGCCCAGCGGGAATGCCGTGGGGCTTTGCTGCGGGTGGCGGCGAGGTCCGCGTTAAAGTCGTACACGTCACGGAACGCGTCGTCATAATTCCTGTTGTTGTACAGCGCATTGCGAACGCGCTGGTTCATGTACTGACTGGGATCTTTTGTGTGGGTATCATCCCAGTTGTTTTTGGCGGTGTTCCGTTCCGAATTGCTGATCAGCCTCCAGCTTCTCAAAGTGTCAAACACATAATTCCATTCCTCCTGGGACTTGTACCAGACCATCGACCCGCTCCGGTCGAGAACCAGGGCGATGTCGCGGTCCACCTGGGTCGAGACGGACGACGATGCGACTTCCACAGTCGTCGTGTTGGGGATTCCGCGAAACAGCAGCGGAACCGTTTTGATTCCGGTCAGGGCCACACTGTTGGCCTGTTTCGTGCCGTTGTCGACCTGCTGTCGGGAAACAGGTGAAAAGCTGTAGCGTCCGTAGCCGTTGGCCTGTCGCGTACTCATCCCGAATCCCACCTGGTTGTCGTCCACGATGTCCAGCTGGCAACCGCCCACGCTGTTCATCGCCGCCACACTTTTGGCGTAATTGACGGCTGCGGCAGTCGTCTGGTGGATACTCATGGCGCGACCGGCCGCATGCGCCGCCGAATCGGTGGCAATCTTCATTTCTGTTTTCAGCAGCCGGACATGCGAGACATTGATCGCCAGTCCGGCCATGACAAAAATCACAGGCAACAACAGGGCGAACAGGGGCATGATCGCTCCGCGACGTCGCAGTGGATTCGGTTGAGTCGAAATCCTGATGATTTTCATGGCAATTCTCCAAAGGGGCCTGGGGTGTTCGTTGCGGGTGCAGTTCTCGTGAACAGGACCGCAATTTCCGGGGAAGGGTTGTGTTTCCCGAACGGTCAGAGATCTACCCTCCACCATCGTAAAATCCCGAGTAGCGTTCCACGTTCAGTTCGATTTGGGCGTTGATGTACTGGCCGGTGAAAAAGTAACGCAGCAACAGGGCGTTGCTTTCCATCGGAATGGACAAATTGACCCTGATCTGGGACGACGCACTGTTGAAGGGTTGACCATCATTGATCACGACGGTCACATCTTTGGCTCCGACCATGGCGATGACTTCCTCGGCCCTGGCGACTGCTTCGGCTGCTGTCGCGCCTTCGACCATGCAGAACCGGCAGGCCTCGTAGGCAGCATCCTGGGCCATGTTCCGGATCAGACTCATGCGGGCCAGTTCAAAGGCACCAAAAACCACCAGCAACAGCACCGGAGCTGCAAAGGCAAATTCGATCGCAGTCGCGCCCTCGCGGGAACAGCGACGCGTGGCGGAGCCCTTCGACCGATGGCGGGGTGGGCGGGTACACAGGCCGGCCCTTTCTGCTGCAGTTTTTTCAGTCATCGAACTCCCTGACCATGACGACTTGAGATGTAACCGATTCTCCGGCAAACCAGGTGCTGATGTAGGCGCTGTTGGAATTGACGGGCGCCGTGATCGTAATGGTGACCGGATCGAGTGCGGAAAGTGTTTCAAAACCGTTCGGGCTGACGGTCACAGTCGCCCCCGTGATGCCTCGCGCCGCGAGGACGTCATTTACCGTGTCGAGCGCGTTCTGGCTGGTGGCCCGGCGCTTGACCGCCACCCGGGCGCCTTCATAGGCGGCAATGGACAGGGACTCTTTCAGGAACAGGGCCGAGCACAGTTCCACAGTGGCGAGGGTCACCATAATCACAATCGGCAGGCAAAAAGCCACTTCGGCCATACACACGCCCCGGCGATCACCCCGGCGGGAGTGGTGACCGAACGCAGGCCGTCGGCGAAATTTTTCGTTGGGGTTCACGGTCAGATTTCCGTCGTTTGGGGCTTTTCTCCAGTGATTTCCGACAAACCATCGGTGCGGGAACGGACTGTTCCGGCTGGCTTCCTCTGAAACCTGGCATGCCCTGGCCACCCTCCGCAAGGAAAATCAGGAACTCACGGAAAAAAAGGCAATCTGGGATTCCTGAGATTCCTCATTACCGGTCCACCCGGAACCCGGTCGCCGGGATGCTTTAATCCGGTCCTGTCATGCGAATGTGCGACGACCAGGAAAAACCTGGGCCGCACGATCGTTACAGATGCTGTGGCCCATCCATCCGGCCAATTGGAAGAATCGTTCGGCTGACCTAAAATGCCGGCTGGCCGTACTCAACTCCTCACTGCCGTCGCATTCTTCAGTCATGGTCGGAACCAAAACCAGAAAATCTCCCGTGGGTGGTGTCACCACCATTCGCGGAACCCAGCCCCGCTGCGTCCTGTTCGAAAACGTCCATGTGATGGCCAGGCACGTGGCCCAGAACGTGGCGGCGGTGATTCGCGAACGGAATTCGCTGGGGCAGAACGCCGTTCTGGGTTTGCCTGCCGGATCAACGCCGCTGAGCGTTTATCGCGAACTGATTCGCATGCACCGCGAGGAAAATCTCGATTTTTCGCGCGTGATTACTTTCAACCTCGATGAATACTACGGTATTCCGATTAACGGAATGCAGAGCTACCGTCGCTGGATTCATGAGCATTTTCTTTCACACATCAATATTTCTCCGGAAAACGTCCATATTCCGGACAGCTCCCTGCCGCCGGAACAGGTCGACGGCTATTGTCTGGATTACGAAGCTGCGATTCAGGAAGCGGGAGGACTGGACCTCGTTCTGCTGGGTATCGGCAGCAACGGCCATATTGGATTCAACGAACCGTTCAGCGCTGTCGATTCGCGGACGCGGCTGGTCCTGCTCGATCCGGTTTCGCGCCGCGCGGTGGCCAGTGATTTTTTTGGCATCGACAACGTGCCGACCCAGGCGATCACGATGGGGCTGGGTACGATTCTCAATTCGCGGAAGATCCTTCTGCTGGCGCTGGGTGAACACAAGTCGGGCATCATTCGGGAAATGGCCGAAGGCCCACCGGACCGGCGCGTGCCTGCCTCGTTCCTGAAGAATCATCCGGATGTCGTGGTGCTGCTCGATGCCGCTGCGGCGGGAGAGCTGACGGCCCAGCGGACGCCGTGGAAGTTCACCGATATTGTCTGGAGCGAAACGCTGGTCCGGCGGGCGGTGCTGTGGTTGTGCGAACAGACCAAAAAAGCCCTGCTGAAACTCGGTGACGACGACTTTCGCCAGGGTGGACTGCATGGACTGTTGCGGGAAAAAGGCCGCGCCCAGACGATTTGCCATGAAGTCTTCCGCCTGATGCAGAATACCATCGAGTACCATCCGGCCGGCAAGTCGCCGGGCAAGAAAGTCATCTGCTTCAGCCCCCATCCCGATGTCGATGTGATCAGCATGGGCGGCACCCTGATCCGGCTGAACGAAGACGGCCACGATGTCCATGTGGCCTACATGACCAGCGGCAACATCGCCGTCTTTGATCACGACGCCCAGCGACTGGCTGACCTCGTGACCGAATACAACCGCATGTTCAATGTCGATCAGGCCCGCAGCCAGGAAGTCGAACAGCTGGTGACGTCGTCCCTGCGGGGCAAGGCCTCTGGCCAGCCCGACATTGATGAAGTCCGCCAGATCAAGGCCCTGATCCGCTGGAGCGAAGCCAAGGCTGGGGCGATCAAAGTCGGTTGCCGCGAAGAAAACTGCCACTTCCTCGACCTGCCTTTTTACCGGACTGGAACCATCGACAAACGCCCCTGGGGACCGGATGACGTGGCGATCATCTCCGGACTGGTTCGCTCGATTCAGCCCGACCAGATTTATCTTGCCGGGGATTTGTCCGATCCGCACGGAACGCACCGGGTCTGTGCCGAAGCCATCTTTCAGGCACTTTCCGAACTGGAGGGAGAGCTGGTCCAGAAACCCGAAGTGCTGCTCTATCGCGGTGCCTGGCAGGAATACGAATTGCACGAAATCGATATCGCGGTGCCGCTCAGCCCGGATGATTTGCACCAGAAGAAAAAAGCGATCTTCATGCACGAAAGCCAGAAGGACGAGGCCCTGTTTCCGGGTTCCGACCCGCGTGAATTCTGGCAACGGGCCGTTGATCGCAACACTGGCACTGCCGACAAATACAACCTGATCGGTTTGCCGGAGTATTTTGCCCTGGAGGCCTTTGTCCGCTGGAACGGTAAACCGATCTGACCCGCAACCGCTTTCCGAACTGCGGAATTCAGTTTGCGGCGTTGGCGCTGGTCAGGACGTTTTCAACGGCGGTAGCACAGGTGCCAAACAGCTGGGCCTGAAAGTTGCCCATCGACAGCACGGCGCCAATGCTGCTGATGATAATCACCCCCAGCATAATCGCGTATTCGACAGTGGTCGGACCCTCCTCCGATCGAAAGAATCGCAGGAGCCGGTTTTCAGATTGGGTTGCCATGGGAGTGTCAATGTGGGGAGGTTTCTATAACCAAATCTAGAACCGTTCTGGCACTGGAATGGGCAGAATCAGCCCGAAAAGGTGGCCAATTTCTGAAATGGCAATTTTAGTCCGGTTGTAACGGTTGTTCGGTCCCATCCAGGGCGCCAGGGGCATTCAACATCGCCGGGGTTCCCTCGTTCGTTATGCGCGGCCCGTCAAGCAACCACGAATTGCCACCAAATAACCGACAAACCGCCAGGGCGACGTAAAAAATGGGAAGGGCTTCGGTCATCCTCGGGAAGGTCGGGTATCTGTTGCGGAATCCTCGCACACTGTTGCTTTGCGATGCTGTGGGTGCGGCTGCGACTGCATGCGCAACCTGGTTTCTGCTGGCTGGTGGGTTACTGCAAACCGGAATTCCGGTCGGCTTTCTTTATTCCATGGCAGTTGTCGCTGGGGTGTTTGTGTTATTCGACGTCATGGCGTACAGGGGATATCCCGACGCCGTTTTCGCTTTACGGGCAATAGCCTGCCTGAACATTGGTTACTGCGTCTTTGTGATGACAACGCTGCTCCTGTTTCGCGGTGCCGTCAGCCCCCTCGGACTTGGCTATTTTTTCATTGAAATCGTGATCGTTGTCCCTCTTGCGATTTGGGAGTTGACTGTGGCCAGTCGCGCTGCTTCCCTGCGGCGTGCTGCGGCGGAAAGCGAAGCAAAAAAAGACGAGCCACCCTGTACCTGATATCCAGTGCTGATACCGATGCGCGGCATCGAACTTTGGTCCTGCCAATGGTTGCTGCGGCATTGTTCCCGGGTTGTACAGACAGGTGAACAGCCTCGGACGCATCGGAGAGAGGTTCCAACGGCTGTTTGCAGTCACACAGGCACTGGCAATACCGATGGCGGTTCGGGGTCCGCGGTCTGCGGATTTGAAGTGCCCGGCTGGACGCTTTTTTGGAGTTCTACTACCAT
>JBGSVU010000344.1:0-4184 GCA_041752775.1 Pirellulaceae bacterium
GTGGCGGTTTGAGTTTTACGACTGGAGCAGGACTTTTGATCAGTATCGAGCAGGCATTGAATCTGATCGCGGGACAGGTTCGTCGGGGTGTTGTCGAAAGTGTTCCCCTGACCGCCGTCGTGGGCCGTCGTCTGGCTGCGAAACTCTGTTGTGACCGCGACTCGCCGCCTTTTGACAAATGCATGATGGACGGTTTTGCGGTTCTGGCCAGTGACATCGCACCGGGAGTGCGGTTGCGCGTGGCCGGACAGCTGTTGGCCGGACAGAGCGTTTCGACTGGCGTCGTGGCCGGAACTGCGCTGCGTGTGATGACGGGCGCGCCCCTGCCGACCGGGGCCGACGCTGTGATTATGGTCGAGTCGGCCCGGGTTGAAATGCGGGACGAGGGCGAGTTTGCAACTTTCGATCTGGAGAATTATTCGCCGGGGCGAAATGTGATGGTCCGGGGAGCTTCGATGCGGGCGGGTGATCCGGTATTTGCTGCGGGGCACCAGTTTCGTGCCGTTGATGTCGGGTTACTGGCCGAAACGGGACACGAGAACGTGGACGTGTTCGCCCTGCCAGACGTTGCAGTGCTGGCAACCGGCAATGAACTGGTCAGGTGCGGAGAGTCACCGGGAGCGGCAAAAATCCGCAACAGCAATGGTCCGATGCTGACCGCGTGCATTCAGTCGCTGTCCGATTCGATTACGGATTTG
The DNA here is from genome assembly GCA_041752775.1 of Pirellulaceae bacterium. Taxonomy (GTDB): domain Bacteria; phylum Planctomycetota; class Planctomycetia; order Pirellulales; family Pirellulaceae; genus BJ22. The sequence goes on from JBGSVU010000344.1 coordinate 699, forward strand.
GGGATTGCGTCGGACCAGCGGGATGAGCTGGCGGCGCTGGTCAGCCACGGATTGCGACACGAGGTACTCGTATTGTCCGGTGGTGTTTCCGAGGGGATGGCGGATCTGGTGCCCGAAGTGATGGCCGAGCTGGGCGTGACTGAAGTTTTTCACAAGGTCGCGATCAAGCCTGGCAAACCGCTGTGGTTTGGCGTGCTGGACCGTGATGGCCAGCGCTGTCTGGTATTTGGGTTGCCGGGCAATCCGGTTTCCAGTCTGGTGTGTTGCGAAATTTTTGTCCGGGTCGCGCTGGAGTTGATGGCCGGTGCAGAAATGCCGGAGGCGGTGGCGACGCGGGCCGGATCGTTGACGAACGACCACACGGTCAAAGGCGACCGCCCAACCTGGTGGCCGGCCCGGCACGAGATCGATGATCAGGGATGTTTGCGGATAACAGCACTGCCCTGGCTCGGGTCGGCGGACATGCGGTGTCTGGCGCAGGCCAATGCATTGGCGTTTTTTCCGCCTCGTTCTGAAGCCTGGCCAGCTGGTTCGATCATTCGCTGGCGTCCGGTGGTTGCCTGAACCGGCGTATTCTTCGAAAAGGAGAATCCCTGGGTTGGGTGATCCTGTTAAACCTTGCCGTTTGCAGCGGCCTTTGGGCGAAAAACGGTATTGCTGATTTCAACGTGCGGAACATTCCGAAACCAGAGTGAGCCGCCCGATGAATATTTTGGCAGATGGGCGGCATTGAATTCGGACTTTCAGGGAGGAAACAGCCGATGACAGCCAAGATCCCGATTCTGGCATTGACCGTCGCCGTCCTTGTGTGCACAGCGTCAGAAACAGCCTCCGTTTCGGCCCAGCAGAAGAGTCAACAGGCCCAAAGCAGCGAGCAACCCGGGCCCGCCCGCTTTTTTCGTCGTCTGCGTGAAGAAATTCGTGGCACTACCGAACAGGAAAAAGCCGAGCAACAGCGTCAGGCGGCGATTGCCAAACAAAAAGAACTCGCTGCCCGGGGGCAAGCAGTGCGGGGAGGCGGCGCACCGACTCCCGCCACGCGTCCCGCCGTTCCCGGTGTGAATCCTTATCAGGGGCGTTTCGAAGGGGTTCGCGTCCCGCCTTCCAGCGGTGGCATCAACCCACCTGCTGCGGCAAACCTCGTGGACCCCGATGCAGGATACGGGGCCAATGAACCCACTCCCGCACTGCGGCCAACGGATTTTGCTGCCGTTGATGCCCCGACACCGGCCAGTGGATCGGGCGGGTCGGGGTTCGGCATGACGCTGGAACAGTCGGGCGAAAAAATTGTAATACACGCCATCGCAGGTGGCAGCAATGCCCAGACAGCCGGGTTGAAACGTGGCGACACAATTCAGTCCGTCGGTGGGGTCGCGATCCGGAATGTCACTGAATTTGACGAAATTGCCGGCGTCATGGCTGCCGGCGACCAGATCGAACTTGAAATCGGTCGCGGCGGCAAGGAAGAAAAAATATTGTTGCAGTATGGTCAGGCCCCAGCGTCCGAAACGGCTGGCAACGAGGCACCGGGCGAGGCCTCTCTCGCGGAAGGCAATGCGCTGACGGGGCCCCCTCTGACAGGAAACCTGGTTCCTCCTCCTCTCAATCCGTCCAGTTCGATTGCAGATTTCGTGCCGAACGACCGATCTTCAGCCGGGGGGCTGCAGGGTCAACAAGTCGGCTCCGGACGTTCGGTGATTCAGCCGGGCGCCCGCCAGGGCCAGCAGTCGCACGATCCGGTGGTGGCCAACCAGGCCCAGACGATCGTCAAACTGCAGCAAACAGTAGAGCAACAACAGGCCCTGATCCAGCAACTGCAGCAGCAACTGCAGGCCAGCCAGGATGCCAGCCGGCGGCGGAATTGATCCTTGTGCGGCGATCAGGCAAGTATCCAGAACCATTTCAGATAGTTTCGTGCGAGCCCTGACATTGCAAAATGTCACGGCATCGCACTACAGGGCATGGTCAGGTTCGCAAGAATCGGCCATGCCCTTTTTTTGTCCAAACGTTTACGATGAAAGTCCACGCTTCGTTGTGGCAGCAACGAAATTTCCTGACACTTTTCCGGGGGAGATCTGACCAGTGCCCGCGTCATCGTTGGAAACCAGTTCCGGATCGGGTGCCCGATTCCGATGTTTCGCCGGATGTGATTTTTCGCATTCGATTTACGACGTGATCTATACCTGTCCGAAGTGTGGCGGGTTGCTGGAGGTCCAGCATGATCTGGAACCGTTGCGGGAGCGTAACGCCTACAAGTGGCAACAGCTGTTTGACAGCCGGGCCAGCACCACGGCATGGCCCTACGGCAGCGGCGTCTGGGCGATGCGCGAATGGGTCGTGCCCTCACTGCGCGACGAGAACATTGTCAGCATGTTTGAGGGCAACACCAACCTGTTCTGGGCCGAACGACTCGGCCAGCAGCTTGGGTTGCCTGACCTGTGGGTCAAACTGTGTGGGAACAGCCACACCGGCAGTTTCAAAGACCTCGGCATGACGGTCCTCGTGAGTGTGGTCAAACAGATGCGGGCCGATGGCGTGCCTGTCCAGGCCGTTGCCTGTGCGAGCACCGGTGACACCAGCGCCGCGCTTGCCGCCTACGCTGCCTATGCCGGGATTCCCGCAATCATTTTTTTGCCGGCGGGAAAAGTCAGCACCGCGCAACTGATCCAGCCGGTTGCCAACGGTGCCCACGTTCTGGCACTCGACACGGATTTCGACGGTTGCATGGAAATCGTGCAGGAAGTGACCCACGACCAGTCGATCTACCTCGCGAATTCGATGAACAGTTTGCGGATCGAAGGACAGAAAACAGTTGCCATCGAAATTGTCCGGCAGTTTGACTGGGAAGTGCCGGACTGGATTGTGATCCCGGTGGGCAATCTGGGAAACATCAGCGCGCTGCACAAGGGACTGAAGCTGATGCGCGACCTCGGACTGATCGACCGGATGCCGCGGCTGGTCGCGGCCCAGGCGGCCCAGGCCAGTCCGTTTTACCAGGCTTTCCAGAAGGGTTTTTCTGGAAAAGTTTCCGTTACAGCGGGCGACACGTTGGCCAACGCGATTCGCATCGGCAATCCCGTCAGCTACGAAAAAGCGGTCCGGGCCGTGGTCGAGACCAACGGAATCGTCGAACAGGCCAGCGAGGAAGAACTGGCCGAAGCGGCAGCTCATGCCGATTTGACCGGGATGTTTACCTGCCCGCACACCGGTGTGGCGCTGGCTGTTCTGAAAAAGCTGGTTGCCCGCAAAGTCATCGCCGCGGACGACCGCGTGGTCGTTGTCAGCACGGCTCATGGCCTGAAGTTTACGGATTTCAAAGTCCGGTATCACGAGTCCGACCTCGCCGGAATCAGCAGCCGCCATGCCAACCCGCCAGTTTACGTCGCGGCCGATGCAGCTGCCGTGCGCGAAGTGATCCTGCGGCGACTCGAGAGATAGGTTGACGCCTGGTGTGTTGTCAAATTCTGGTTTCAGGAATCAAAGTAC
>JBGSVU010000345.1:0-8665 GCA_041752775.1 Pirellulaceae bacterium
ATCGCTTTGGGCATTGCGGTCGGCAGTTCCAGGATGCCACCGACGCGACCACCACGGCGAAAGAATTTCGACTTGAAACCCTGCCTGGCCAGAGCGGCGCCGATGACGTCGGCCGCGAACTCGATCAGCTCCAGTCCCACCTTGCCGTCGAAAGACAGTCCGCGCACGTGCAGCACGTCGTACGGATCGAGCGCGTACATCCGGCCGGCCAGCTCCGTGACGACGTACTCGCGGCCTTCGATCGTTTCGTACTCGGTACGGTCGGGGAGCAGGTGGTACATGGCCAGCGGTCGGCCTGTGTTGTCCCGTTCGATCCAGGCCCAGGCGTTTCGCCAGACGAGCAAATGGCCGATGAAGTCCTGCCAAAAGTTGAACGCGGTGGTTGATTCGTTCGCTTGCCACCGGACCAGCTGGTGGGCCGGGTGGAGCGGATCAATTTCGCGATCTTTGCCGTCGCGCACGAAGACATCGAGCGGCAATTTGGCGATGTCGCCGGAGATCAGCGTGACAGCTTGCCAAAAGGCAGCCAGCCGCATCGCTTTCTGGGGCGAGACCGACTGGCCCGAGAGGCTGCTGATTTCACCAGCCCACCAGTCGACGGCGTCCGAGAGCGGGACGTTGGGGTTTTCGATGTTGTTGGACTTGGCGCGAGAGTCCGCAGCGGACAACGATCGTGCGATCGCGGGCAGCTCGTGGGCCAGTTCGTAGTTGGATTCGCCTGGGATGGCGTGCATGGGTCTTCCTTTGGCGGGCGATTCAGACACTGACAATGGAGAAGGGGCCGCGGACAGCGGCGTTGAATTCGGCCGCGGCACTGAGGGCCATTTCGAGGCGTTCCCGTGGTTTGAGCTGGAACTGTTCGGTGGAATGCAGGCTGCCCAGTGCCAGATCGTGACCGGACCCACAGGCCATGTAGGACTGGGTGATGCGGGCGACCTGGTAATCCCCGTGGACCTCGTAGAGTTGGCCACGGTAACCCACCAGAAATCCACCGTAGAAAACCCGGCCATTCTCGCCGTCGTGGAATCCGCCGGCGGCGAACGTCGATTTGATGGCTGGCACGAATCGGCGGACCATGTAGGCCATACCCGCCTCTCCCTCGCGCGGAACGGGTGCGGAGAATTCGTACTCGATCAATTGACCCATTCGAAACGAACCGGTGTAGCCAAAGGCAAACTCGCCTTTGACAAAGACCTTTGGATCCGCCCGGAGCTGGCTGCGGTATCCGCCCGTGCCGGCAGCATCGCCCCCCAGCCAGATCTTGCCGTCCTCAACGATTCCTGCGATCGCCGTCATGCCGCCTCCTGAATCATCCGATCTGGACGTCGTAATCGTCCGCGTCGGGCCATTGGTTGATGTTCTGTTTGTGGGCCCGGCCAAAGGCCATGATCATCGCGACCATGCCGTCGACCTTGCGAACGTCATTCGGTTTGGGTTTGATCGGCCGCTTGTTGCCATTGGCGTCCGTGCGGACTTCCACGTGGCGGGCCTGCCACGACAGCAGTCCGTTTGTGTTGTGCAACATGCGGCCGCTGCAAATCAGCCGCTCGCATTCGCTGGTCGGCTCGGCAAAGTGGACGATGGTCTGCGGGAACTCCGCCCGTGGGATGCCATCCTCGTTCTCCAGTGCGGCCGTGAACTGCTCCGCCTTGTAGATGTCAAACGCGATCTCCCGCAGATCGTACATCGCGTTGACCTCCAGAATGCGTCTGCGAATAAAACCGAAGTCGGTGACGTCCCCCGGCGTGATCTCCAGCCAGCCCCGCGCCACCCACTCATCGATGGACAGCCGGTTGCGGTACTCTTCGGCCGTGGCCTCCGGCAGCCAGTGCCAGGCGAGCATGCGGTAGTAGGGGTCGGCGTCAGGATCCTCGTCCTCATGTTCCCCAGGAAACACCAGCACAAACGCCGACAGGTCGCGGACCGTGGCCAGGTCCAGCCCCGCCCAGCAGATGTGCCCCTCGAGGTCCTCTGGCGTGTAGTCGTCCGCACAGCTGTCCCACGCGGCAGGCGGCAGCCAGGCGGTGTCACTGCATCCCCAGCGGTTCAGTCGGTAGCGACGGAATGCCGCCAGCGTCGACGGGCGGACTTTGGCCTCGTCGTAGTCCTGCTTGAATCGATCGAGTGTGATGGTGATGCCGAGCGAAGGGTTGGCCTTCGCCCAAGTTTTCGGGTCGTTGTCCTTGTCATTTTCTCCCGCAGCGTAGATCAGCCCGAGAAAACCCAGGTCGAGGATGTCACCAGCGGCGATCGATTTGGCGTAGGAGTGTTGCTCGTAGCACACCGATTCGGTGCTGTCTCCGGCGGTCGTGATGCTGAACAGGATCGGTTCGGCCCGCGATGCGAAAGCCCATTTCAGGCAATCCCACAAATCGCGGCCGTACCAGGCGTGCAGCTCGTCGCAGATGATCGCGTTGGAATTGAGGCCCTCGTTGGCCGTGGCCATTGACGCGAGGGCCCGGTACGTGCTGTTGGATTCCGGGTGTGCGATGGTCTTTGTGGTCTTGTTGATGTCCAACAGATCCATTAGCCGCGGCGATGCTTCGGCCATCATCACAGCGTGATTGTGAACGATGCCCGCTTGCTCTCGCGTGGTCGACGCACTGAAGACTTTCGCCCCGGGCTCTTCGTCGCCGCACAGCATGTACAGGCCGATGAAGGCACCCGTCGGGGACTTGCCGTTCTTTTTGGCGACTTCGCAGTAGACCCGGTCATAGCGGCGGATCATTTTGCCGTGGTCAGCACTGGGTTTGATCCATCCGAACAGCGGGCCAAACAGATCCTCGCGTTGCCAGTCCATCCAGGTGAACGGCGTGCCGGCAGCCGGGCCCTCGCACAATCGCAACAGTTTCAGGCCGAAGTTCTCAACGCGATTGACGCGGCGTTGATCGAAGACCATCCCCGCCAGCAGCGCCCGCTCGTCGGCCTCGCTCCGGATCCACTGGCCCCAGCCCTCGCGCGTGGCACGGCGTTTGAGGCTGGTCAGTTGTGGAAGCTTGGGCATGGTCGTCCAGGTAAGAAAAGTGCCGGGCACTTACGCGGCCCGGCTCACGTCGGCGAAGGTCCGTGGAGCACCGATGTCTCAGCACGATGTAAGGCTCGTGGCTCAACCCCCGCGTCGACTGCACCGCGCCCGTGGTGCATGGTGCAGTCGCTTGTAGCGGTTTATTTTTTGCCCAACTCGTCTTCCAGCGGGTTGTTGGGATTCTTGCTCCCTTTTTTCTCAGCCCCACCCAACCCGACGCGGTCCATCGGCGTGAGGCCGAATCGCTGGGAGAGTCGGATAATCAGGTCCATGGCTTTGGCTTTCAGCTGGACAGCCGGCCGCGTGTATTCGTATCCCTTGTCGGTGAAGCCTGAATGACCACTGTTTTGGATTTCAGCGCTGTGCTGGTGGAAATCGTCCCACGACTGGCAGAGCAATCCCAAGGCGGGCTGGTCGGCTGCGGTCAGCACGTTTCGGGCAACCAGATCGGGCGCGATCTCTCGCCAGACTTGCTTGCCCCGATCGCTCAACCAGTCCGGCGGTTGCGGTGCAGTGGCCAGCGGGATCGATGGCGCATCTGCCTTCGGTCGTCGCTTGCCGGCATTGCCGCTCTGTTCGCGCTGGCTGGCTGTTTTTGGTTTCGGTCCACGTTTACCCATATCGGCCTATGCGATCACGAGGGCAGCCCGGAGAGGTGCTTTGGCCTGCAGTTTCTCCGCCGCCTCGGCGCCTTTCAGTTTGACGTACTCGGCTTTCCAGCTGACACTGCCCGGTGCATCTTCGAGGCTCAACGTGTACTTGCCTTTGGTACAGGTCCGGGCCTTGCCGCCTTCGGCCTGGATGTGCGCGATCAGCGCTTGCTGGATTGGTTTCTCGCGACGCTCAAGTGCCGAGACTTTGCGGGCCAGCTCGCGGCGTTCATCCTGGAGCGACAAGTACGTGCCGATCAGCGGGGCAGTAACGCGCAGCGGTTTTTTTGGTGCCGGCGCAGGCTGTTTGGTTTTGCTCATTGCGATTGGAAGGTCGAGGAAAGAGGGGAGACGTACAGCGGCATCGGCATCACACCGACATTCAACGGCTCAATGATCGGCCGTGGTTTTTTCACGACGTACCCGCAACGCCGGCTGCAGTAGTAGTAAGTGAAGCTCGGCAACGTGCTGCCCGCCCGGCATAACACTCGGTGGTTACGCCGGCTGCAGGATGGACAACCCGGGCGGTTGTTCGGGTCCTGCCGGCCTCGAATTGGTTCATCCATGCAGGCAGTCGCGGGGGACGAGTTTTTTCAGCGGCGACTAGCGGACGCCACAGCCTGCCAGAAACCGTTCAACGGTATCCGGGGGTTCGGCTTCACCATCCTGGTCGTCGGCAGTCTCACGGACGGCCATGGCATCCTGTTCGTTATCCGGAAAACTCCCGGTCCTGACGACGATTCTGACGCGTGATTTCCCTTCTTCGGCGATCGGAACCATCACGACCAACCGGGGGAATGCCGTGTCAGCACCCATGCACAATGCTTCGGCCAGCTGTGGTTGCTGCGTCGCGTCAACGATCGCAGTTTCTGAATCGTTCAGCCATCCGAACTTGTCCGCCTCCCGCAATTGCTTTTTCAGCGTTTCGCACGCCGGGCAATTCGGGATTGTCACAACCACAACGATCGCCTTTGGCGTGTCAGATTTCATGACGGCATCGTACGCTTTCTGGTACGATCCCCAACGCTCCACCGCCGAAACAGTTTCCTGATTCCACATTTCCGAGAGCCTCTGCAATTCAGGCTGGGCAGTGGAATCCTGTGCAACTGCAGTCATTGGAATGCAGCACAAAAGAAACACTCCAGCGACTTTCAGGCCCCGGACGAAATAGACGACAACTGCGACCAACACCACAACGCCAACAATTACGACCAGCCGAAACAGCCGGGCAAGCATGTTTCGGATTGGGGCTTGTCGCTCATTCGGCAAAATGGATTGTCCGTCACCGCCTTTTTCGCGATCCCGCAGTCTCTTCAGCAGCGCGTCTTGCTCTTCAGGAGTGAGGCTGAAATCAGCGTCCTGATACTTGAGGCAAACCAGCGGCTCGTATGCTTCGGGGCGCACTGAGTTGTCGGCAGAAACATTGCCCCGCAGTACCCTCCAGATAGTGTCGATCTGTTGGGCGATCCCGTACCCAGACTGATAACCGTAGCCATCCACGCCGTGCGACTCATGGCCGGGCTTACCACTGGACCACGTCAACAGGCCAACAATTTTTTCGTCCTGGATAATCGCAGATCCACTCCGGCCGCCACCGGGTCGCATGTAGAATTCCATCTTCTGTTCATCAGCGCGAAACGTGCGGCCGCAAAAGAGCGTCGCCCATGTTCCACCCGGACATCCTCGCGAGGTGACAACCTGTTCGGTCCCGACCCTTGCTCCCGGAATTTGCAACGGGACGATCGGTGGCGTGTACTCACCGAGACTTTCTTTCGCCACCTTGACGACAGCGACGTCCGTGTATCCCCGGTCGATGGCATCCAGCACAACAACACCGGGCACTCTCTTTTGCAGCTGGCCTTGCGTCCACATTTCAACGCCGACCCGTGAACCCTCTTCGCCAGCGACGTGATGGTTGGTGAGCACGTAGTAGTTTCCGGAGTCGTCCAGAAAAAAGAACGTCCCACTCCCCACCGAATTCCCTGCCGAGACTCGCACACAGGCGTCGGTGTTATCTGCCAAAGAAACCGTGCAGCACACCGCGCACAAAAGGAACAACATTCCGCGTAGCATTTGAAAATCCTGGTCGGGTAAGTGTGAACGCGCTCGATCAACTCCCCAGATTGTCACGCCGATACGAAGTGATTCCAGACATCCGCTTTACAACGCAACCCCCCACCCCAAAACCTGCGCAAATAAGTGCGCGCCCCCTACGCGGTCCCCGACCCATGGCACCTCCCAAAACCGACCCCCTACCCCCCAGCCGGCAGCCGGACGGCCGGCCAGCGGGGTGGTGTCGCCGACACCTCGGCCGCTTTTTATCCCGGAGAACCTGTGGATTTTGTGGGAGAAACGCCGCGTTTCTGACGGGGTTGCGGCCGTTTTTTGGATTAGGAAACCGTTGCTCTATCCACTGAGCTACGGGCGCGAAGCGTATATTTTTCAGGCCGACGCCTGTTACGACACCTGCCGGCAGGATTTCAGGAGCCCACGGCGTACGTTGGATGCCGCGTTCACCAGTCGCTTGTGGGCAGTCCCATGACAATACATCGACGAAACGTGTTCGCGTCCATGGCCCATTATAGGGTCAACAGCCCACTTGTCGCAAATGCCTGATGACACGGCTCGAAGCGTCTGATGCAGGCAGCAAAATCTCCGCCCTTCGATTGGAGTCGCAGCAAAAGCTTCGCCCTTCGGTTAGTGCCTTCGCGGCCTCGCTGAGTTTCCGGAACTCAAGGCGGGTACACCAGCAGCGGGATCCTCTGGACGGGCGTGGCGGCCGAAGTGGATACGGGAGGCATCTGGCGTCTGATCGTGTATCGGACCCGGAAGGCGGAGACGCGGGTCAATTGTGGATCGTCGTGAGGGAGCGCGATGACGGAGGTATTCCGGTGCGGGGTACATGATGATGGACTGGTGACGATTGGCAAATGCAACGCGAAACGGGTTGTGGCCAATTGCGTATATTGTGAGGTGGGTCGTGTTGAAGAAACAGGAGAATCGCAGACCGGCAAGGACGCTGGTGCTGGTGAGGATGGGTCCGCGGTATCTGGCGGCACTGTGGCGCAGGTATCGCCCTGAGCTGGTGAGGTCGGATTCGCCGCGTTTCTGGTGGTCGGGGTGGCGGCTTCGATTCGGCAATCCGAAACGGCGGGTCTCGCTGCCGGTTCTGGCGGACCGGCTGCAGCACTGTTCCGGATGCGATTTCCGGGATGAGGAACACTGTGCATTGTGCGGCTGTTTCCTGCCGGTAAAAACCCAGTGGCCAACCGAGAAGTGCCCGGCGGGCAAGTAGGGGCGAGAGGTTGGGGGGTAGATGCTCCGGGCGGGCTGGACAAAGAGCCGTCTGTTGCAAGCTGGCCCGGGGCAGGAACCGTGCATTGAGGCACCCCACTTTTTCGGGAATTCTGAACAGGGTCATGGACCCGAAGCAGCCATCCCCAACCTGAAGTTCCGGCAAGAGGGGGGGGGTAAAAACTTGACAGTCCCCGGTGCCGGTCTTAAAAACGACGGTGGAGTCGGAGATAAAACCAGCTGAGTCGGAGATGAAAGTTCTGGCGATTCGGAAACGAAAACCGGCTGACCCGGAGATAAAAGGTCCGCAGCCGGAGATAAAACCAGAAATCCATTGTTATCTCCGGCTGAGTCGGGGATGACTACATTAGTTCGCTGACTCATGCAATCGTGGCTTGAAACGGAATTCCAATCCGATGATCCCTGACTTTCGTTCTGATGGTTACCTACCCGAAGGCGTTCATGTCGCTTCTGAGGCCGATGTGACGTTTCGGTTTGGATCGCCTTCGACCCGCCGATAACGTCTGATCTTCCGGTTTAGAAGGTGGCTCGAACCAGCTCGCGCCACAAGGTCACGTCGCTTCCTGGTTGATGGCAGTTTCGTGACCTCCAAGACGGAACCGAATGATATCGACGCCGTCGTCCTTATTGCTGACGACTTTGAACAACAGGTTGCCAGCGGCTCGGCTGCCGCAATTGAACTGGAAACTATGCTACTGACGCGCAATCCGGAAGAGATTTTCGCAGCCGAAGATACTCAGGACTGGAACGATTGGGTAGAATTCGTTAGCAGGACACGGGAATCGGACGGGCGACGCAAGGGATTAGTTGAGGTCCAATTATGATCACTAATGCAACCGAATACGAAAAAGCCGAAGGCGAGCTTCGCGATCTGCAGAATCGGCTGCAGGGACTTCAGGCAACACATCCATTAGGTGCCAAGGGCTTCACGAAGGCCGGGATTCGCAAGATGATTGCTCGACTTCACGAAGAACTGGCCCTGTATGAGGGCAGCGAAAAAGCTCGTGAATCAAAAATGCCTTGACGAAAAGGAACGTCCGTCAGCGAATCAGGGGAGGGTCACCCTTTCGGGTGACCCTCCCCACACCACCGGACATGCGGCTCCGCATCCGGCGGTTCGACGAAGGGCTTAAGCCCGGGTTCTGAGCAGCCTCAGGAGGGCAGCTTCGATGCTCGGTGCATCCAGTGCTGGTTCCTTCGGAAACTCCCGAATCAGACTCAGGGCTGGCTTCCCGATCCGCGCCAGTGCGGTCCGTCCCGGTCGGGACAATGAACCTGTGGTCCGCGAGCCGTCGCAGTCTGATCGATACAGGTCCGCTTGCTCCCGGGGGTTCCCCCGCACTGAGTTGATCGATAGCTCCTCCTTCTTTATCGTTTGGTCCTTCCTGTCCCGATTGGACTTCGGTGTCACTGGCCCATCGCAATAAAATACTTTGCCATTTGCCAATTGATTTTCGGATGCAGGCGTGGCGATTGGTTTGACGACGTCGCGACACGGCACCCCCAATCGGATGAAGAAGGTGAAATGTGTGCTACTCCAAGTGGGCGTCACCGATTGTCGGTACATTCTGCGAGCAGACGCATGAGACTTCAATTGCTCCCCTCTCCCCCAAAATCCGGATTCATGATGCAGCCAGCGCGAACAGATTGCCTGCGGATTTTGGGGGAGAGGGGG
>JBGSVU010000346.1:0-5537 GCA_041752775.1 Pirellulaceae bacterium
GTGAAACGCAAATGAACGACTCCGCCGCACGCTCTGAACTGAACGCATTCATGGAACTGGTCCGGCAACGCAACCCGCACGAACCGGAGTTCCATCAGGCCGTGCAGGAAGTTGCCGAGACGCTCGTGCCCCATGTCATGGAGAATTCCCACTACCGTGACGCGAAGATTCTGGAGCGGTTGTCCGAGCCAGACCGGATTGTGGTCTTCCGGGTGACCTGGGAGGACGACCGGGGCAATATTCAGGTCAACCGGGCGTGGCGGGTCCAGTTCAACAATTCGATCGGTCCCTACAAGGGTGGGCTGCGCTTTCACCCCACCGTCAACCAGAGTGTGCTGAAGTTTCTCGGTTTCGAACAGACGCTCAAGAACAGCCTGACCGGGCTGCCGATGGGCGGCGCCAAGGGAGGCAGCAACTTTGATCCCAAGGGGAAGTCGGATCGCGAGGTCATGCGTTTTTGCCAGTCGATGATGACGGAGTTGCAGAACCATATTGGCGAGGATGTCGATGTCCCGGCCGGTGACATCGGCGTGGGTGCCCGCGAAATCGGCTACCTGTTCGGGCAATACAAAAGGTTGCAAAACCGGTTTGCAGGAATTCTGACCGGCAAGGGACTGAGTTTTGGCGGCAGTCTGATTCGCCCCGAAGCCACGGGATATGGATGTGTGTACTTTTGCGAAAACATGTTCAATCGTCGTGACGACTCCATTCGCGACAAGACCGTCTGCGTCTCCGGGTCGGGAAATGTGGCCATTTACGCCACAGAAAAATGCATTGAACTCGGCGCGCGCGTGGTGACACTGTCGGACAGTGGTGGGTTCATCCACGACCCGAAAGGCATCGATGGCGACAAACTGAAATTCGTGCAAAACCTCAAGGAAATTCGCCGGGGAAGGATTTCCGAGTACGCGCGGACTTTCAAGTCGGCGACTTTTCATGCTGGCAAGAGTCCCTGGATTGTCCCCTGTGATGTCGCGCTGCCCTGCGCTACCCAGAACGAAATCAGCGGCGAAGATGCCGGGATGATGCTGAAAAACGGACTGCTCGCGGTCAGTGAAGGCGCCAACATGCCCACCGACCTCGACGGTGTTCACCGGTTCATCCAGGCCCGTATCCTGTACGCGCCGGGCAAAGCCGCCAATGCGGGAGGCGTCGCCGTCTCGGGGCTGGAACAAAGCCAGAACTCGATGCGAATTTCCTGGACACGCGGAGAAGTCGATGAGCGGCTGAGAAAAATCATGCGCGACATTCACGACAAGTGCTTCTGGGCCGGACGCGTCGACGACGAATACACGAACTACGTCCGGGGCGCCAATATTGCCGGATTCAACAAGGTCGCTGATGCCATGCTGGCCTTCGGTGTCGTGTAGGATCTGGTACAGCACGTCGTGGCGTGGTGTGGCAGGTCGTGCAGGGATTGGCGCGTCCACCACGCCTGGTACTGATTTTCAAATGCCTGGCAATCGATCCGGAACGGTCATTGGCCCAAGCTCCATTCCGGCCGTCGGCCCCGCTGGACGGAGGTTTTCCAATCCATGGACCTGTTTTCAAAATCCGAACAGCGCGAGCTGGATGCAGCCCGTCCGCTGGCGGCGCGGATGCGGCCCGAGGCCATCGACGAATTTGTCGGGCAAAAACATCTGCTGGGTCCGGGCAAGCTGCTGCGCCGGCTGATTGCGGCCGACCGGGTTGGTACCGTGATTTTTTTCGGGCCTCCCGGCACCGGGAAAACCAGTCTCGCGCAACTGATCGCCAGCGAAACCCGACGGCACTTCTCGCAACTCAATGCCGTCCTGCACGGCGTGAAGGAGTTGCGCGAAGTCCTCGCCGCCGCCCGCGACAGACTGGCAACGGGCGCCGGCGGGACTCTGTTGTTCATCGACGAAATCCACCGTTTCAGCCGAACCCAGCAGGATGCCCTGCTGGCCGATGTCGAAAACGGAATGGTCTCGCTGATTGGCGCGACAACGAGTAATCCCTTTTTTGCGATTTCTCCGGCGCTGGTCAGCCGCGGGCAGATAATGGAATTTCATCCGCTGGAAACGTCCGACATCATTCAGTTGTTACAGTCTGCGATCGCCGATCCGGTTCGTGGAATGGGACGGTTTCAGGTCGCGGTCCAGCCGGGTGCCCTCGAATATCTCGCAGGCGTCAGCGATGGAGATGCCCGGAGGGCGCTCTCTGTACTGGAAACCGCCATCCTCAGTTCGACTCCTCCCGTGAAACTCGACGACCAGTTGCTGCGCGAATCGATGGCCACCCGGGCGCAGCGGTACGATTCCACGGGCGAGGAACACTACGACTGTGCCAGTGCGCTGATCAAGAGCGTCCGCGGCAGCGATCCGGATGCGGCGATTTACTGGCTGGCCCGAATGCTGGAAGGCGGGGAGGATGTTCGTTTTCTCTGCCGGCGGATTGTCATCCTGGCCAGCGAAGATATCGGGAATGCCGACCCGACAGCACTGCCGATGGCCGTTGCCTGCAGCCAGGCCTGCGAACAAGTCGGGTTGCCCGAATGCCAGTTCGCCCTCGCCCAAACCGTTGCGTGGCTGGCCTGTGCGCCAAAAAGCAATTCCGCAACGGCAGCCATCGGGGCGGCCCGCAAGGATGTCCGCGAACAGAATGTACTGCCCGTGCCCAGACACCTGCAGGACAGCCACAGTTCGGGAGCCAAAACGCTGGGGCGGGGCACCGGATATCGGTATTCCCACGACGAAGATGACGGAATCGCCTCACAGGATTACCTCGGCGTGGACCGGCAATACTATCATCCCGTGGACCGGGGCGCGGAAAGCGAAATCGGAAAACGGCTGATGGAGATCCGGAAAAAATTGCGGAATTAAATGCCGGATCAAAAAATGATTGCAGTCAAATTGCCGGGAAAGTCGGCGCTTGCATGTGGTGAACTGCACGCCAATGCGTGACAATGTCAGGATGGCTGCGGTCCGGATACCGGATCCTGCCGACGGAACCGGCCAGTCCCGCCGCGTCGTCCCCCTTTTCAGTCCAACCCGATTCTTTACGAAGCCAACCCCATGATTTGCCGATTTTTTGCAGCCTTTATCGTCGTTCCGGTCGTGCTCCTGATCCAGGCCCCCAGCACCGCATTGGCCCAGAACGCGTTGAACAGCGACACTTTGAATCAGGAAGTTCACGACTGGGCCCAGTGGCGCGGTGCGGGGCGCGATGGAGACTGGAACGAGACCGGCATCGCGACAGAGTTCGGTGCGGACTCCCTGAAGACCGTGTGGCGCCAGCCAGTGGCTTCCGGCTACAGCGGGCCAACGGTGGCAAACGGTCTGTGCTATGTGATGGACCGGGTGGTTTCTGACACGGATCCGGGCGACCAGGACGAACGGATTCTCTGCTTTGACGCCGCCAGCGGGGAACCGCGATGGCAACACCAGTATGACGCCGTGTATGCCGGTGTCGGTTACGTCGCGGGCCCACGGGCATCGGTTACTGTGGACCGCGGTCGGGCTTATGCGATCGGCACGATGGGGCATGTTCATTGCCTCGATGCCAGCACGGGAGAAGTCATCTGGTCCAGAGACATGGACAGCGACTACAAAATTTCCGCCTCAAAACGGATGCCGATTTGGGGGATAGCGGCGTCGCCCCTGATTTTCAACGACACCGTCATCCTGAATGTCGGCGGAAGCAAGGGAGCCTGCCTGGTCGCGCTGAAAACGGAAAATGGTGAAGAAGTCTGGCGGGCGCTCGACGACCGGGCGCAATACTCCAGTCCCGTTCTGGTCAAACAGAACGGCAGAGATGTGATCGTCTGCTGGACGGGCGACAGCGTTGCCGGGATCGACCCGAACGACGGCAAAGTGTTCTGGCGCCACGAGTTCACACCCCGCAACATGCCGATCGGTGTCGCCACGCCGCTAATCCGGAATGACCATATTTTTGTGACATCGTTCTACGACGGCTCGCTAATGCTGAAAATGGCTGCCGACAAAATGGAAGTTGGAGAAGTCTGGAAGGCGATCGGATCGAGCGAGAATGATACGGCAGCGTTGCATTCGATTATCAGCACACCCGTCTGGATCGGTGATCATATCTATGGGGTGGACAGCTATGGCCAGTTTCGCTGTTTGGCCGCCAGCGACGGGACCCGAATCTGGGAAGACCAAACCGCGGTTCCCAAATCGCGCTGGAGTACGATTCATTTCGTCCAGAACGGCACGCAGACGTGGATGTTCAACGAGCGGGGCGAGCTGATCCTGGGAGAACTTTCCCCGACAGGGTTTCGCGAGATCAGCCGGGCCAAACTGATCGAGCCGACGACCGACCAGCTGCGGCAGCGCAACGGAGTCTGCTGGTCGCATCCGGCGTTTGCAAACCGATGCATCTTCCTCCGCAATGACCAGGAGATCATCTGCGTCAGCCTGGCGGCGGAATGAGTTTAACAGGATGAACGGGATTGACAGGATGATTTGTCGTGTCGATCCCGTAAATCCTGTCTGACAGGATTTGTCCTTGACGTTTCCGGCGGAAATGTGGAAACGGCCGGATGAAAGAAGTATCGAGAATTTTTTTGACAGGATGAACAGAATTGACAGGATGATTTATCATGTTGATCCGGTAAATCCTGTCTGAAATATCCAGAGCAGCAATCACGAACGACGAGCTTTCCGGGCGAGTGATTGGCGCAGCTTTTGCAGTTCACAATCAGCTTGGATTCGGTTTTCTGGAATCTGTCTACGAAAAAGCACTCTCGATTGAACTGGCGAAGTCCGGAATTGCTCACAAAACCCAATTTCCCGTTCAAGTCTGGTATGGAGGGCAGATTGTCGGAGATTTCATCGCCGACATGGTCGTCGAAGGGGCACTGGTTATTGAGTTGAAGTCGGTGACGTCACTGACGACAGCTCATGAAGTTCAACTGGTTAACTACCTGACAGCGACCAAACACGATACCGGCCTGCTGATCAATTTCGGTCCGACTAATGTAGACGTCAAACGCAAGTATCGAACGCTCCCTTCGAAGAACCAATAATTTAACAAAAAGACTTGGGGCAGGATGTACAAGATTTTTTTATCATGTCCATCCTGTTCATCCTGTCGAAACATCTCCTAATCACACAACCATCGCATCCAGCCTTCGATTCCCAACCGTCGATCCGGACCGATTTTTCGAAGGGCGAAATAACAGACGACGAGAAAAACAAACGCTAGCGGCAATGCGATCGTTACGGGCATCGCCTGTTGCCAATAGTGAGTTGGCTCTTTGCCTTCCGCCAGCGCATAAATCCACATCGGCCAGATGTGGACCAGATGGTGCAGCACGTAAATCGTGAAAGAATAGCGGCTGAAAGTTTTTGCAATGTCCAGCCAGCCGGAATGTCTGGCAAGGGTCAGGTTGCGATCGACCCATTGATGCCCGATTCCAAACAGCATCATCGCCATCCCGATCGTTGCCAACACGTACTCGATCGTCGCCGGAAACATGTGCCATCCGCCGAGCAGTCCTTTCGCGACCGCTTCCGGAAGCGAGGGGCCGGCCCACAACAACAGGCCTGACACTGCCA
>JBGSVU010000347.1:0-3274 GCA_041752775.1 Pirellulaceae bacterium
GGAGCCAGGCCCAACAAGGTCGCGAGACAGGCCCCTACCGACACCAGCACATACAGAGCCAGCAGCGTAGGCAAGGCACCCCGGACGTTAAACGCGTCGAGTTCCCTGATCGCTGTTGCCGCTGCCCCGCCCCCCTGCCCGGCCGCAATCCGCTCTCTCCGCATCAACCAGCCTTTCCCGATCCAGCCCACCACCACCAGAACCGGTACCACCAGCCCCCGCAACATCGCCGTCATCGTCAGATCGACGCTGACCACCGATTTCCACAGTTCGCGGTTGACGACCGTATGGCCAAGCCACAACAGCAAAAACCCAAACACAGTCAGCGGCACCAGAACGATGATCGCCGCCGACAGGATTCGAGACAATTTCCAGGGAGGGCGGCGGTCCACCATCCAGATGGCGGCAACCACTATCCCGGCCAGCACCTGCAAAATCGCCAACGGATGAATCAACACTCCGGCCGCACCGACGATTGCCAGCAGCATTGCAGCTCGAAGACCTTGATCCGATTCTCCGGCAGATCGCGATCCGGCGGTCGTCTGCAACCATCGCAAAAATAGCAGGCCGTGAACCAGCCCGACCAGGCACAACAATTCGTAGGGACGGGCTTCCGTGGCGTAGAACAGCTGACTGGCGGACCAGACGGTCGTTGCCACCGTGGCGACGACGGCCGAAAATCTGCCTGTCCAGCACCAGACCTTCCACCCGGTCAAAATCACCAGAGCACCGCCCGCCATCGCCGAAATGCTGCGCAGTGCAAAACCCTGTTCTGCGACAAACAGATTCACCATCCAGCCGATGACAAAATAGAGCGGTGCCTGGTTCCCAGCGGCTGCACGGGGAAATACATCAGCGATCCCCCCGTCAATCACCCACACCGAATGCAGTTCGTCCAGCCACAACGGATCGCGCATTACCCACGAACTGCGCCACTGGATCGTCAGGACAGCGGCCAGCACCAGCAGCGCAGCGACGTTTCTGTTCGAAATGGATGCCGCCGGGAGCCTGGGCTGTTTTCTGATTCCACCGTTTTCGCCCGACATCACCTGATTTCCAGTGACTCGGGAACGTTTTCCGGCGGTGTCGTTTTCAGCGACGCCAGAAACTCGATCAAGTCACGCATCTCGTGCAGGGTCAAATGCCCGATCAGATCTTCAGGCATCGCCGATTTGCCATCCCTGCGGGCTTCGATCGCATCCGTCGACACCGTAATCATGTCGCCGTCGGACTGAATCAGCCGCGCAAAATCGTCTGTTTCCGAATGAACGATGCCCGTAACCGTCTGGCCCGAATCGAGCAGCATCACGACGGAACCGAATTTTTCCGCGATTTCCCTGTTGGGCACCACAATCGACTCCAGCAGGTATTGCCGGTTTTTTTTCGATCCGATGTCGGAAAGATTGGGCCCCACATTTCCACCATCGTTTCCGACGTGATGACAACGCAAACAGGAGAGCGCCGTTTTCTCATAAAACAGCTTCTTCCCCGCAACCGGATCACCTCCATAAAGCGAATCCTGCCACCGCGCCACCGGATCCGTTGCCACGTCGCGACTGGCTTCATAGACCGAAACAACAGTCCGCAGCCCCTCGTGACGCACGCCCAGTTTTTGCAGGGTCGTCAGAACATCCAGCCGGATTTCGTTCGGTACTTTACCGGCGAGGAACGGCGACGCCAGCGTTTCCGCAAGTGTGATTGCCTCCGGTCCTTCCACGTCCGCCAACAATCGAATCGCCTGCTGGCGTTCCACGATGCTGGTGCTGGAAAGTGCCGTGGCAATCGCCTGTTTTGCGGATTCCGCATCCGTCCGCATCATCGCCTGCAAAACTGCAACCCGGATCACGGGGGATGGGTCTTTGATCATGCGCCGCAACATCTCGCCCAACCCGTCCCACCGCGCCATCACAAGGGAACGAATTGCAGACGCCCGCATTTCTGGCGAATGACGGGTGTCCGCAGCGATCTGGATCAACGACCTCGACACGGAGGCAACTCCAAAGAAGCCGAACGTCTCAAGCGCTTCGCTCAGGACGTCATCGGTCTTGCTGGCCAATAACGGAACGGCAACGGTTTCCAGCATGTTGGCCACAACCTGCCGTTCGATCGCCGGCACCGGGTTCCAGATGCCAGTGACCGGGTCCAGTTTCTGTTCCTCAACGGCACTTCGCATCGCCCTCAGGGCGGCGATCTGTTGTTCCGCCGGAAAGGACCGTTCGGAGGCGATCAGTGCCAGGACTGAAATATCACCCAATCGCCGGGCCGCACCGATCGAACGGCTGACAATCACGGATGATCGCGGGTGGAGGGTGGTCGCCTGCGCCAGTGCCGGCAATGCCGCATCAACTCCGCCATCGTATATCGCCCTCGCCGCTTCCTCAGCGACCTGAAGACTGGCATCCAGTGCCAGACTGGCCAACCGCCCATCCCGCGTTCGGCGCCAGACTACCGCCAAAGCCCGCCGGACAGCAACCGATTTATGGTTGAGCAACCCGGCGGATCCCCGCTCATCCAGACAACCCGTCAACCCCGTCACGGCGGCATGCCGCAACGCCGGATCATGGTCGTTGTTTTCCTCCAGTACCCGGATCAATTCCCTGCAAGCCGGTTGATACTTCAGCTGGCCGAGACTGATTGCCGACATCGCACGAACCCTGGCCGAGGAATCGCCCAACAGCTTTACCAGGTCGTTGGCAACCGGCAGGGATGAAAGTTCCCCTGCCAGCCGCGCCGTCGCCGCACGAATTTCCGGTTCGTCGTCGTATAACAGTTTCCGGATCCATGAGTCATCGGCGACCAGCTTTTTCTGGCGCCAGGTCTGCCCTGCTCCCCAGATACCGTGGATACGGGCAAGCAGACTGGGACCGTTTTTTGCAACAGCACACAATTCAGCAATCGCATTTCGATCGACCAGTTCGAACTGGGCTCCCTGGCGAATTCGCTGATCGGCATGGCCCAGCAGATCCACCAGTTCACCTACTTCGCGACCGGCCATTCCTTCTCCCAATAACCTCGCCGTTTCGCGTGCCGCGTCTCCCTGCATCACCGCCGGATCGCCGAAACGGTAAATCCGCCCTTTTCCTTCGCCAACCCAACCATCGACCCAGTCGCTGACATACAGCCAGCCGTCTGGCCCCACGGCGAGATCCGTCGCGAGAATTTGCCACACCGGTGCGGGTTGTTCTTCCAGTTTGTAAAAAGCCCCATCGGGGACACTTTTGAAGGCCCGGATCCCGCTCGTCACCCCTGTCCCGCGAAAATCACACATCAGGAA
>JBGSVU010000348.1:0-3393 GCA_041752775.1 Pirellulaceae bacterium
TTGCGATACTCGTCGTTGTAGTCCAGCCCATAGCCGACCACGAATTCATCGGGAATCTCGAAAGCCACAAAATCGGGATGCACGCGAACTTCCTGCCGTCCCGTTTTTCGCAACAGCACCGCCGAACGCAGGCTGGTCGGGCCGAGGTCCCGCATCAACTGCACCACTTCGGCCAACGTGTGACCCGTGTCAAAAATGTCATCGATCAACAGGACGTCGCGACCAGTAATGTCCAGCATCATTTCGGCATTGATCGTCAGCGGGCCCCGCTGCGTGCCCCGGTAACTGCTGGTCTGGACCACGCCGACGCGCAAAGGCATTTCCAGTTCGCGAATCACGTCGGCCAGCAACACAACACTGCCCGTCATGATGGCGATGATCGTCAGCGGCTGGTCACCGTAGGTCTGGCGGATTTGTTCGGCCAGCTGAGAGACGCCTTCCTGCAACTGTTTCTGGTTCAGCAAAATCTTCACAGGCATGTCCGGTTGGTAAGGGCGAATGTTGCATCAGGGTGCTCCCTGTCCGACAGGGGATACCGCCGTGCAACGGGGACATTTTTAGCGAAAAAGGCGACTTCGGGAATACCGGCCAGAGTTTTGTCCTTTTTTTCCCCGGTCCCCGGCCCGCCGCCGGTCAAAAATTCTGTCTGTGGGCCGCTGCCAGCCGGTTGCGGGTGATCCCGATCGCACGGATCAGCCCTTCCGCCTTGTTTCGCGTTTCGGCATATTCGCTGGCCGGATCGCTGTCGGCCACCACCCCCGCTCCAGCCTGGACATAGGCCCGGTCGCCCTGGACCACCAGGGTTCTCAGCGCGATGCAAGTATCCATGTTCCCCGCGTAATCAAAATAGCCGACCGCCCCGGCATAGGGGCCGCGGCGAACGGGCTCCAGTTCGTCGATGATCTGCATCGCGCGGACTTTCGGCGCACCACTGACCGTGCCCGCCGGCAAACTGCTCATCAACGCGTCAAAGGCGTCGCATTCGGGCCGCAGGGTTCCCTGCACCGTCGACGAAATGTGCATCACATGGCTGTAACGCTCCACCACCATCAGGTCAGGCATGGAAATCGACCCGTAGGCCGCAACCCGTCCCACATCGTTGCGCCCCAGATCGACCAGCATCACATGTTCGGCACGCTCTTTGGGGTCTGCCAGCAGCTCTTTCTCCAGCCGCAAGTCATCCAGCTGGCCCGCTCCCCGTTGCCGGGTTCCCGCCAGCGGCCGCACCGTTACCTGCCGGCCCGTCACGCGACACATGATTTCGGGAGAACTGCCGACCAGCGTGCATTCGGGCGTGCGCATGAAAAACATGAAAGGACTGGGGTTCAACACACGCAGCGTCCGGTAAACCTCCAGCGGATCACAGTCCAGCCGCGTTTCCATCCGCTGGCTGAGTACGACCTGGAAAATGTCCCCCGCGCGAATGTACTCAACCGCGCGGCGAACGGCGGCTTCGAAGGCGGGCTGGTCGAAATTTGAGGTCAGCGACAGTCCTGTACGGGATTCCGTTTCAGCAGAGGTCCAGCCGGCGTCTGCCGGCGGATCAACATCCACAATCCGCATTCCCATGTCGGGTTGATCCAGCAGGCGAATGGTCTCTGCAATGCGCCGGTGTGCTTCGTTCCACGCGTCGCGCGGGTCGCTGTGGCGTTCGTTCCACGCCAGGGCGATCACCGACATTGTTCGCGCCACGTTGTCAAAGACCACGATCCGGTCAAAAAAAGCAAACGACAGATCGGGCAACCCGCGATCGTCGGGCGGTGCGTTGGGCAAACGCTCCACATAGCGGACCGCGTCGTAGCTGGCATAACCAATCGCGCCACCGGCAAAGGGTGGTAACCCGTCCAGCGGCGCGACGCGAACGGCAGCGAGCTCGGCCCGAAGCGTTTCCAGCGGATTGTCCACGGTACAGCGACTTTTTTTGCCGCCCGTTTCTGTCACGACTTCGTTGCGAAAAGCCGTCAGCGTCCTGTGCGGGCCCGTTGCGAGAAAACTGTATCGGCCGATTTTTTCGCCGCCCACAACGCTTTCAAACAGACATCCGGTTTGGCCATCATCCAGCCGCCGGAATGCGGCCACCGGGGTCAGGCCGTCTGCCAGCAATCGTCTGCATACCGGGACGGCATCGAATTTCCCGAACAGGGTAGAAAAAGTTTCAAAATCCGGAATGCCGGAAGTCGGGATGGCTGTTATTTTCATTCGGCCTTGAAAACCGCGGGACGCTGGGCGTAAGATTCACGTTGCCTGGACCACCGGGGCGGAAGAATCGGATCGCGGGAATGGTTGTTTTCCCGCGGTCGCCATGTTCCTGCGTCCCTGCATTCGGTCTGTTCCTGCAGTTGGACTGTTCGGCGGTTTGCCAGCGGACGGAATTTGCATAAAAAATCGCGTTCCGGCCGGATCGCGAACTGTTGCGGCCAGATTTCGCTAGAATAGCAGACGGTCACTTTCATCAACAGGATGGCGTGGTCCCCGGTCCAAAGTTTTCCCGTTCCCCACACCGACCTCTTCCCGCACTGATACCGTATCAAAACCATGAAGTGCCAGAATTGTGAAAAACCGGCGACCTTTCATATCACGGACCTGACGGGTACGGATCTGATCGAAATGCATTTCTGCGCCGACTGTGCCCGCGACCATCTGCAACCCGGCCATGCCGGAGCCCCGGCACCGATGATCAGCGGCGTGCTGGAAAAACAGTTGAAGCTGGGCCAGACCGCCGAAGAGCTGAAAGAACTGGACGCCCGCAGTTGCCCGGTCTGCGGCATCACGTTCCTCGAGTTTCGCCAGATCGGCCGACTGGGTTGCCCGCATGACTACGACGTTTTCGGGGCCGAGCTGGAAGGGCTATTGGTCAACATCCATGGCAGTGAAAAACACGCCGGCAAAAAACCACGCCACCACGTCAAAAAACCGGACCAGGCGATTGCCACCATCCGGATGCGACGGGAGTTGGCAGACGCCGTGGAAAACGAGGACTACGAACGGGCCTCGAAACTGAGGGATCGAATTCGCAAATACGAGGATGATGCATATGCTGGCCCTTGAAACACTGGCCGAAAGCGGAGGCGAGTGGTTGCGCGGGGTCGGACCCGAATCCGACGTCGTGATGAGCAGCCGCATTCGGCTGGCCCGCAACCTGGCCGACTATCCGTTTATTCGCCGCTGTTCGGACATCGACCGGGCCGGCATCGAAGCCACGGTGTGCGAACGGATGCGCCGCAATCCGCGGCTCGCAGCCCTCGAATACGTCAGCGTTGCGGGGCTGGAACAAATCGACCGCCAGTTTCTGGTGGAACGCCAGCTGATCTCACGCGAACTGGCCGAGGCCGATGGAGCCCGCACGGTGGCCATCGATCCCGACGAACGGATGAGCGTGATGGTCAACGAAGA
>JBGSVU010000349.1:0-6348 GCA_041752775.1 Pirellulaceae bacterium
CCACGACTCGTCGGCACAGTTTTCAAACAGGTAGGGAACGAAATTCACTTTCAGCCCGGCCTGGAGGGCCGTTGCTGCTACCAGTTGATCGCGACCCTTGAGCAGGTTCACGGTGTCGGCGTTCAGCCGCGTTTGCTCCACTTGAAAGCGGACATCCTGATGATACAGGTGACAGCAGGGATAGCCGACGATCCCGCCCCCGGGCAAAAAACTGGCATCCGCCAGCAAATCCGCCCATGCATCCAGAATGGTCGGCGCAAGTCGGTCGTCCGGGAGGGACCGGGACGCAGTGGAATTCTGTTTGTGACGAAGCAGATAGGTAATCGTCACCCGCGCCCCGGCCAGAACCTGTTCGATCTGATGATCCACGTCACCAAAGAAAGCGACCCAATGCAACCGGTTGGCCTCGCGTTGCTTGCTGATTTCTGCTCCCCACTGAAAACGCTGCACAACACCGCGATGGTTCAAGACAAAATCGCCCCGAAAAAACTGCGACGGCAAACAGACTACCAGCGTGCCGAACATGTCCTTGCCGCGCGGCGTATCCTTGTGAGTTGCGAAATGGCCGCCCCTTTGATAGACGTTCAGGGCATACAATTCGGCGGTGATCGGGCCTGCTTCACCCGGCAACATCTCTTTCCGGATGGAGTCCAGAATGCCAGCCGACTGCGGATCAAAATCCTCGATAGCCAGCGCTCCATTGGCCGCTTTCAGCTGCATCGCATCGCGTACTCTCCTGTCCATCCGGTTTCGTCGCCTGTCACCGAAACTGGCCTGCTCGCAACGTTCGACCAGGGGCCGAATCTCCTCGGCCTGCCAAGACGGGTTTTCTGCGCGAACGACGTTCAGCCGCGACTGGTCCCTGAAAACCAGCGTAACCGGCCTGGCAGGCACGAGGGACCCGGACGCAGAAAACGGGGCCGCGACGCCATGAATCGCCAGCCGCAATTTCATCAAACCAACACTGTCTGCCATGAAAATCCCCCCAAACATTCCCGCCACCGAGACCAGCAGTTTACCCGACCAGGCCGAAAACCGCGATTGCGGACTCAACGCCCGGCTGTTCCCTGCACTCTTTTCCGCCCCTTGCCAGTTTGTCGGGAATGTGTGGATTGTGGCAACGAAAACGACCCCGGATTCGAAGTCTGCTGGAGTTGCCCGGCAGCCCGGCTATTTTCTGGATGGTAGCGGAACCCCCAATGTCCGCCTGCCAGATAAAGTGGGATTTGTCAAAACTTGGTCGCAGGATTGGAGGGATCAGGCGTGGCGGCGGCCGGCATGGATTTCAGGATTTTTCCGCACACAGGACTTCGCGTTTGCCGCCGACGGGGCCCCGGGTTTTGGAAACGGAAAATCCGACAGACCGCAACAGGCGCTGGATTCCCGATTTGACGCAATAGGTGACCAGTTTGCCACCCGGCTCCAGCAGCGTGTGCAGCAACTGAAAGACCGACAGGGTCCAAAGCTGCGGCGCCGAATCGGGGCTGAACGGATCGTGATAAATGGCAGCGAACGTCCCGGTTGCACCCGTCTGCTGGTGTGAAAAATGGCAGCGGTGCAAATGCAATTCAACCGCCCCAAATCTGGCCGGCGCGTTCGAATCCGACTCCTGCGGTCCACGCAAAAGCACCGGCAGGAAGTGACCGATGGCGGGCTGGCAATCGGGCAACTGGTCGTGCTCGAGCAGGGCCAGAATTTCCGCCGGCAAAAGCTGCGGCTCGAAACTGTGATACTCCAGTGCCGCCTGATGCCGCAAAGCCAGTGATGCCGTGATCCAGAAATTCAGTCCGGTTCCGAATCCGATTTCCAGCACACGCGTTGGGTGCCGGTTGCGCAACCGGTCGGCAACAGCGCTATTCTCCAGATAGACCAGATAGCTTTCCGCCAGCGCTCCCGACTCGGAATGCCACGTCACGCCGGACGGCAACTGTTTCAGGGTGCGGGACCCGTCATCGGTAACGACAACGACCATCCCGGACAGGCCTGTCGGAATCTGCAAGCGTTCGCGCAAGTTTGCCATGCCTGTATTCCCCAAAGCGTTCCCGGAATCGCTGTAACAAATCTGATCGCACCGACCTCGCGGGATGTCTGCCGAAAAAAGGCGGGTTGCATCGCCATCGGGGGCTGCCTCACCGCGGAAGGGCACCCGCGGAGTTTTCAACACCGGACCAGGATGAACCGGCCATGAACCGGGCTAGGATGAATCGCCGTGAACAGGGATACTTGGGACCAGTGTTTTTGCCGTCCGTCCATTATCCAGATTTTATCGCAGACATGTCCACACGATCAGGATACACAGCCCAGGAAATCGAAGAACATCCTGAACTGGCCAACGAAGACCATCGATTGCTGGAGGGGCCGCAAAGCCGTTTTGCAGAATTGATGCGGGCTTTTCGCATCTTCGGCGAGTGCATCCGCGGTTTTCGAAAACTGCATTTTGTCGGCCCATGCGTGACCGTGTTCGGATCCGCCCGGTTCAGCGAAGACAATCGCTACTACCAGCTGGCCCGCGACATCGGTGGCGAACTGGTCCGCAGCGGCTTCACTGTGATGACCGGCGGTGGTCCGGGGATCATGGAAGCGGCCAACCGGGGCGCCCAGGAAGCGGGCGGGCGCAGCGTCGGATGCAATATCGAACTGCCGCACGAGCAGGACCCCAATCCCTACCTCGATGTCTCGGTCGATTTCAAATATTTTTTCATCCGCAAGCTGATGCTGGCGAAATATTCCTATGCCTTTGTCGCCTGTCCCGGCGGCTTTGGCACGATGGACGAGCTGTTTGAGATCGCGACCCTGGTTCAAACGCGAAAAGTGGAAGAGTTTCCGATTGTCCTGTCGGGGGTCGATTTCTGGGAACCGATGCTGGGTTTTCTGAAAGAAAGAATGGTCGCCCGCGGGACGATCGAACAGCGCGACATCGACCGTTTTATTCTGAGCGATGATCCCAAAGAGATTGCCGAACGGGTAACCAGCATGGCCATGAAACGTTTTGGGCTGACCCGCGGAAAACCCAAACCGCGCTGGTGGCTGGGGGAATCTCCCATGGCCCGGTTTGCCGGAGAAGAATAACCGTTCAACTCGCAACCCGGTGGCATGGCCCTGTCACGACCCTATAATGAAACCGGTGTCGCCTGTGCCTGAAGGGACCGGTCGGCATCCCACCTGTCCGCTTCAGGCGCGGATCGGACGACTGCCGGTCCGGTTGTCGCCACACCGGCTGAAGTGCAGGGGAAATCCGCGTCCCATTTCGGATTTGGAAATGATCTGATCCGCTGGAATTTCTGCTATGGCTGATCGACCGGAAACGACAGGCCTTGCCACTGGCGCTGGACCGCCCAAAGAGTCCCGGAAGTCGCTGATCTCCGAGCGCGACATGCTGCAGACGATCCTCGATCATTTGCCCGATTTCATTTATGTCAAAGATACCACCGGTCGTTATGTGGTGATCAACGAAGCCGTCCGGAAAGTGCTGGGTGCAGCAACCGACGCGGACGTGGTCGGCAAAACCAATGTGGAATTTCTTTCGGCTGAACAGGCCGAATTCGAGCGGCAGGACGACGAACAGGTTCTCGCCAGTGGCCAGGCCCTGATTGATCGCGAAGAAAAAATGCGTGACCGCGAGGGCCACGAACTCTGGCTGCTGATTTCCAAGATTCCCCTGCGGGACCGGCGGGGCAACGTGACGGGGCTGGTCGGCATCGACCGCGACATCACGCATCTGAAAAACAACGAAGCCGAACTGCGGGCGGCGCGCGACCAGGCCACGCTGGCCAACCAGGCCAAAGGCGATTTCCTCGCCAACATGAGCCACGAAATCCGCACGCCCATGAATGCCATCATCGGCATGACCGACCTGTTGCTGGAAACCCAGCTCACGGGAAACCAGCGTGAATACCTGGAAATGGTCCAGAGTTCCGGCGAGTCGCTGTTGACGCTGATCAACGACATCCTCGATTTTTCCAAGATCGATGCGGGCAAACTTGAACTCGATCCGGTTTCCTTTGACATTCGCGAATGCCTCGGTGACACGATGAAATCGCTGGGATTGCGGGCCTGGGAAAAAGGAATCGAGTTGGCGGTTCGCATCGACAACAGGATCCCGGCCTTTCTGACGGGCGACGCCGGACGCATTCGGCAGGTGCTGATCAACCTGACCGGCAATGCGATCAAATTTACGGAAGTCGGTGAAGTCGTTCTGGAGATTCACTGTGAGGCCTGCGAAAACGGTCGGGCAACGCTGAATTTTTCCGTTCGCGACACGGGGATCGGAATCGAACCCGACAAAATCGGCCGGGTGTTTGGCGAGTTCGAACAGGCCGACGCCTCGACCACCCGGCGTTTTGGGGGCACCGGCCTGGGACTGGCGATTTCCTCACGGCTGGTCGCGCTGATGGGTGGAAAAATCCAGGTCGAAAGCGAACCGGGCAAAGGCAGCCGATTTCATTTCACCATTTCTCTCGACATCGATGCCAGCCGGACCCAGCGCGAACGACAGGAGCAGCTGGTAGTGGTGAACGGCCTGCGCGTCCTGATCGTCGACGACAACGCGACCAACCGCCGCATTCTCAAAGAGATGCTGCAGAACTGGGGAATGGTACCGATTACGGCATCGACCGCAGCCCAGGCGCTGCAACTGCTGCAGGACGCGCGGGACGAAGCCGACCCGGTGCGGCTGGTGATTTCTGACGTGAACATGCCGGACGTCAACGGCATCCAGTTCGTTGCCCAGATTGTCGGTCGCAAACTGGCCGATTCATCGGGAATTGTCATGCTGACATCCGGAGCCCGCCCCGAGGATGCCAACGAGTTGCGAAAGCTGGGCGTGCAGAATCATCTGATGAAACCGGTCAAACAGTCCGAGCTGTTCAGTTCGCTGATTTCATCACTGTGCGATGGGGGCCTGCTGAACAACAGCCCGCCGGGTGCAGCCGAACCGGCCGAGGAACCCGAACCAGTCCGGCGTCTGAACATTTTGCTGGCCGAAGACAACAGCGTGAACCAGAAACTGGCACTTGGAATTCTCGGAAATCTCGGTCATAACGTGACGGTGGCCAACAACGGGGCCGAAGCGGTCGCCATATCCGCAAGGGATCCCTTTGACCTGATTCTGATGGACGTACAGATGCCGGTGATGGACGGCTTGAAGGCGACCGGTGAAATTCGCCGGCGGGAAATTCAGAGCGGTGACCACATTCCGGTTGTGGCGATGACCGCGCACGCCATGGTCGGGGACCGTGAGGAATGCATTGCCGCGGGAATGGATGACTATTTGACCAAGCCGGTCCGGTTGCAGGACATGGCGCTGAAGTTGCGGGAAATGTTTGGGCAGGATAATCCGGATGGTCCCGGAAACCGCAGGTTCCGAAGTACCGAATCCGGAAGACCAGCGGATTCGCAGGATTCCGGGTCAGTTTCTGCGGAAGTCGCCGCGATCGACTGGGACCACGCACTGCTGAACACCGGCGGCAACCGGGAATTGCTGGACGAAGTCCTCGGGATTTTCCTGGCGGAAACTCCCCAGTTGATGGCTACGGCACTGACAGCAGCCGAACAGGAAGACTGTGCGACGCTGGCCAGGGCGGCCCATTCGATTCGCGGATCGATGATGTTCCTGGATGTCCGACCCGTGCTGGAAACTGCCCAGCGCGTCGAGAGTTTCGCGGAGTTGCAGCAGATCAAACCGGCGCGCGAATGCCTGAATGTGTTGCGGCGCCAGTACGATTGTATGCGGGAAATGATCGCCAACCGCTGAAGTCCGGACGGGTCCGGCGAGGCTCACAGTTCAAACCGTTCCGTCGTGCGGCAGTAACTTTTATGGCCCATCCGGCCGACTGTGTCGTAACCCGAAGGCGGGCATTGCTCCGGTGCGGTTTCGTGAATCCAGACGATCTCGCCAAAAATCGCGTTGCTGGCCATGGGCCCGTTGCCCACGCGGACGATTTGCATCAAGCGGCACTCCATTCTCGCCGGTGCGAGGGCCACACCGGGCGGTGACACCATCCGGCTGGCAACCGGCAACAGTCCAGTGCTGTCGAATTCTGATTCACCGTACTCCAGGCCAGCACCCGACGCGTGCATTGGCTGAACGAGTTCAAACGGCACCACGTTGACGACGAACTCACCGGTCTCGCGAATGTTCCGGGTGGTGTCTTTGGGGCTGCCGTCGGCATGGTCCACAACGGAGATCATGAGCGACGGCGGATCCGACCCCACCCCGGCAAAATAGCTGAACGGAGCCAGGTTGGTTTGCCCCTCTGGTGAACAGGTCGAAACCCACGCAATCGGACGGGGTGTGATCAACCGGACCATGGTTTTGTAGATTTCGGTGACCGAAAGTTCAGCCGGGTC
>JBGSVU010000350.1:0-7620 GCA_041752775.1 Pirellulaceae bacterium
AAAAGCCGCTGATGTCGAGCGGCTGGCCATCGCCGAAGACCTGGAAAGGGCGGGACAGGCCCTCGGACAGCTTGCCACCGAGATCGAACAATTGACTTCTGAACTGGCCGGCTTTAAAAAACATCTGTGAAATCGCGTGGCGATTCTGTTTTTTTCAGCATCCGGATTCTGCTGTTCCCTGAATGGAGTTTCGATATGCCAACTGTAATGGTCGTGGATGATACTGCTGTGGATCGTCGACTGGCGGGCGGGTTGCTGGAACAGTCGCCGGACCTGAATGTCTGTTATGCGGAAAACGGCCAGGACGCGCTGAACAAGATTGTGGACTATTTGCCAGACATTGTTGTCACCGACTTGCAGATGCCGAACATCGACGGCCTCGAGCTGGTCAACTCGATCGGACTGAAGTTTCCCGATTTGCCCGTCGTGTTGATGACGGCCCATGGCAGCGAGAATATTGCTGCCCAGGCGCTGGCTTCGGGAGCCGCGAGTTATGTGCCCAAAAGCGAGCTGGCCGAATCGCTGCTGGAAACCGTGCGGCACGTGCTGGCGATCGCCGGGAACGAATCCCGCAACCGCAAACTGGTCAGCTCGATCCGGCGGACCGAATTCGAGTTTGAACTGGACAATGATCCGGATCTGGTTGAGCCGCTGGTGGAGCTGGTCCAGCAGATGATGGACAGCCACCAGTTGTTCGATGCGCAAAACCGTTTGCGGATCGGTGTTGCTTTTGAAAACGCGCTTTCCAACGCCATGATTCGCGGGAACCTGGAAATCAGCCGGGCAAAATTCCCGGTGGCGACCCGTGACGTGATCAACCAGCGCCGGCAGGAACATCCGTTTGCGGACCGCCGCATCCGGCTGGCGTTCAACATCAACCCCGAGCGGGTGGAATTTGTGATTCGCGACGAAGGTCCGGGTTTTGATTTGCAGTCGGTGCCCGAACCAGCCGATCCGAATTCATTCCGGGATGGCATCGGTCGGGGGCTGGTCCTCGTTCGCTCGTTCATGGATGACGTCCTGTTTGATGACGGCGGCCGGACCTTGCGAATGTCCAAAAACCGCTGCCAGCAGCCGACCCAGCCAAGGTGAGCGAAGGGTGCCCCGGTTCAGGCCGACTCACGGGTTCATGGAGTCGACCGGCAGGATTCCGGCTGTTTCCCGGCTGGCAGTGGGGACGGCACCGGTGGAAATCTCCTGGTTGGGCGTGTTTTTTCCAACCCGAATCGTGAAGGGACCGGGGGAGTAAACCGGCAGCGCCGCCGTCGCAGAAAAATTGCGATGCGTGTAAACCACTTCGCCGGTACGTTCATCGGACACTTCGATCACCGCATTCTTTTCGTTGCGGAATTCGAGAGTCGGCAACCATCCCGTCGCCGTACGGCCATCATTGTCGGCAATCTTCACGGTCAGCGGCCATCCTGGATACTGCCCGGCGTCGCCACTGTCCACATCCGAAAACCGGGGCCAACACTCAAAGGTCACCGATTGTGCGTTGCGATCAAAACGCACAATTCCGTAACCATCCCCCCGTTTCGTTTCATCCTGGATATTGGCGGGATTGGCGTAAGCCAACATGCGGAACGGATTTCCAAACCCGTCGCGAAAGTCACCCATCAATGGAAGGGGTGTGTCCGGTGTCGGATTCTTTCCCGCCCGTTCGTCCGCCGGATGCCACCAGCGTCCGTAAATCGTGTTGACAATGGCCGGGACGGTAAAAGCAACTGGGCCATCTCCAGCCGTTTCGATTCCATGTTTGACCACGACGGCCAAATGCTGGTCGCCGCATACATGCGTCGCACGACACCGCCGCAGCGCTGCAACGGCAAGGTTGCGCCCGGTTTGTGGCCATCCATTGCAGTCCAGGTCAGCCAGCAGCCGGTCATTTTTTCCACCATGCATGTGAACGGCACCACAGAAGGCGGTTTGCGACAACACGCACTTGATATCCGCGTCCGACCAGTCTCGTCCCCATTCGCCCAGAAAATCCAGTTGCCGCTTGCCCAGTAACTCCAGGCCTGGCACATCCACCGTCGCCGGGTCGTATTCCGGATCGACAATGTGATCGGGTCGCGGGCCCTGCTGCGGAATTTTTCCCTCCGGGCCCGATTTGAATTTGCGGTCTTCGAGGATCGCGAAATCGATTCCGCCCAGTTTCAGACGCGTAAAATAAACCGTAATCCCGCGTTCCACCGGTTCACCATCCACCGGATCGGGCAGGTGCCATGTTTGGCAGCGCTGGACCATGTTGACGTAGGACGCAGGATAAAAATACCCCCCGGGAGTCCCCGCGGCGCGCGGACAATGAATGCCACTTTCGCCCCACAGATTGGGCTGTCCGATATCGTGGTCATCGGGAATCGTGATGGTCGGCCGGTCCCGCATGATTTCGCGAAACTGCATGCCGAACTCCAGCCATCCAAATGTATGCTCGGTGTGATGGTAGGACTGGTCGCCGGCAAAGAACAGCAGATCCGGGTCCTGCTTCTTCAGGTTCCCGACGATCGTCGCCCGGTCGCCTGGCGTACGCGATGAATTGCACGACAGGGCGCCCATGACAATTGGGTTTTTGTCTACGGGATTCCGCCGGATCAGGCCACTCCACTCCGACCCACCAGCATGCAACAGGCGAAAGCGGACGTCTGCGGTATCGTCCCAAGGTTCGATCCGGAGATGGGCACTCCATCCCGGCTGGATCACGCTGGCAGTTGCGAGGTGTTGCCATCCCTCGCCGCGATCGATCTCAAGCTGTACGGACTGTGACTCGTCCGGTTTCAGGGGAAACAGCTGCGCCGTCATTTTCAGCACACCGTTCTGCACCGTGTAAACCGAAAAAGCCAGAACTTCGTTGCGCGGCACCAACAGTTTTGGATCGTCTGCCGTCCACCACTGACCGACCGCCAGAGAATCGAGTTTTGGAAATCCGGATCCGAACGGGGTCTCGTCGATCAGGCTGTTCCGGTTCCCGGCGGTTTCCTGGCCGGACAGGCTGGTCAAACTCCAAAACAGCAGCAACAGCCAGGACAGGGACGCGGTCAAGGATGCCTTAATGCGGAAAATGTTCATCAGATTTTGCAACTCCGGGTCGGAAATAATGCCGTCGACCCAGTCCAGCTTACAAACTCGCGGCGGCAGATGCCAACCGCACTGAAAACAGGCTTCGGGAGGATTCAGGATTGCTCGCCGTCCAGTCACTGAACGGAAGATCAGCCGGCGGGTGGAAACCCGGAAGTCGCCTTTGACGGGGGGACGGAGGGGTGGATCGGTGTACGCCTGGACAGGGGAATTGGATGGTGGCCGAGTTCAGGAGTTTATTTCATGCGAAGTTCATTTTTGCCCCCGGGAATTTTTTTCCGACGGCTCAAACGCTGACGGGTACGCTGGGCGGTGACAACAACCGTTTTTCCGGTTGGGTAATTTGGTCAAACCCGTTGCCCTGTATCGGATCGACAGGCCACCCGTCCGTGTCTTCGTTACACATCGTTTATTCCGTTAACGCGAAAAAGAAGAACCAGACGATACGAACGGAGATGCTGTCAAAGACCGCAACACCAGTCCCAACGCTTTTCCTCGATTTGTTCCTCGAGCCTGGGCTGGACGGCATAACCCATTTGAAATGCCTTTCGGAATCGTTTGTCATGCAAAAAATGATCTTCTCCCTGTCGGCCTGCCTGGCTTTTCTGGTTGCCGTCTGGTCCGTGCTTCCCGGCCGGCCAAAACCGGACAATCTGCTTGCCAAAACGGCCATTGGTCTCGCCCCGACAACCCTGTCCCCCAACCCGAATCACTCGGATCAGGCATGCGCCGAAATCACTCCGGATGCGCCTGACGCGTCGGTGCTTCGGCACGAAACCCCTTTCGGAATTCCGGTCACCAACCCCGCGAATTCCTCCGACTCTGCCGAATCTCCCCATTCAAAGGTCCCCGAACCGGAAAATCCTGGCGACGAACTCCCGCTTCTTTCCTCCAGGAAGGACGGTTCAAGCGGTCTCCGGATGCGCAATATTTATTTCAACAATTCCCGGCGTGACATCATCCCCGAATCAGCCGCGGATGATACCAGCCAGTTCGTTCTGAATCTCGCCGTGGAATCGCCGTCCCAGACCGTCACCGTCCCGACAGCCACTTCGATGGCCGACCCGCGCACGCCATCAACCGATCCACGTTCGGAAGATATGGAATCCGTTTTGTCACACGCCCCAACGTTGGCCGATGCCCAGTCCGCCGGTCAAATCGTGGCAGCACCGGGGCCGGTGCATTCACGTTTGCAATCCCCCTGGGGAACGCCGCTGGAACTGCCGCCCGAATTCCGCCGCCGCGCCGCCATGCATGTGGAACAGGGCAACAAACTGGCCCGCCGGGGAGCCACCGCCACCGCCCGTGGAAAATTCGTCCAGGCGCTGAGCGTGATTGCTGATGGACGGGACAGCGTCCATCCGGACAACCGCCACAACAAGTCGCTGGAAACGGCGCTGCAGATTCTGGATGACGTCAGGGATTTTTTTGCCGACAGTTCTTCGGCCACAGATCAGGTCAATCCATCGTTTGTCGTTGGAACCCATGTCTGTGGAGCCCTCTCGGCCGAAGAAGCTGCGGCGATGACATTGACCGAGGTCCGTATGCGGTACCTGGAATCCATGCAGCGGCATTTCGCTGCCGCCTGTGGGCAGGAACCCCTGGCGGCAGCGGCGCTTTCATCCCTGGGAAAACTGTACGCAATAAAACTGAATGCCAGTGGATCTTCACACGAATGCGAATGGAACATCGCCATGGCATTTCTGGAGACCGCTCTGGAATGCAATCCATCCGATGCACGGAGCGCCAACGAAATGGGCGTCCTGCTGGCACGGGTGGGCGAATACGGTCGCGCACGGAACCAGTTTCTGGTTTCGCTGGGGATCACCCGCAACGCGACCACGTTGACCAACCTTGCCACACTGCACAATTTGCTGGGCGAACATGAACTGGCCGCGGGCGCTGCCCAGGCGGCGGCGATGGTGGCGCAGCAAAGTCGTGCCAGTGGCGAGGGACTGGTTCAGTGGGTCGATCCCCAGGCATTTGGAGAAAACCAGGAAGGTTTTGACACGATGCCGGAAACCCGAACCGCCGCCGCACCATTCACCGAACCGTCTTCGGGTCCGGGCAAGCCGAACCTGTTCCAGAACCCGTTCAAACGTTGACCTTGCCTGCTTCGCCGCTGCCAGAGCTTCCTGCCGGGCACCTGACGACTGATTCCTCCACCGCACAAAGGATTCGTACATGCCTCCCATCTTCCTGAAAGGGTTATCGCCCTTTGCACTGCTGATCCTGTTGACGCTCTCCAGTTCCATCGCCGGTGGCCAGCAATTCAGCGATGTGGACCCCGGTCTGTTCTCGCGATTCCGGGAATTCGGCACAGACGCGTCGCTGGCCGAGGACGGGCAGTTGCCGGGCGCCTGTGATTCCTGCTCCACGCCGGCAAAATGGATCGGCGGCGTTGAAAACAGTCATCGCATGGGACTGGATCGC
Source organism: Pirellulaceae bacterium (assembly GCA_041752775.1). Classification (GTDB taxonomy): domain Bacteria; phylum Planctomycetota; class Planctomycetia; order Pirellulales; family Pirellulaceae; genus BJ22. Next base: position 5,509 of record JBGSVU010000350.1, read on the forward strand.
GAATTGCGCTGGTCCGACGAACATCCGGTGCCGTTCGAAAACATGGCTTATGGCGAGTACATTGGGCCGTTTCGGACTCCGCACGTCCCCGAATACCGCTTGAGGATCGGTGACAGGCTGGATTTCATTTTTATCCTCAGCAGCCGTCCCAACGGACAGCCTTACCGGTTTTGCACGGGAGACACGATCTCACTCAGTTCCGTCAGCGACCCCACGCTGAACCAGCCCACCCTGACCATTCTCTCCGACGGTACGGTCACCCTGCCGCTGATTGGAACTGTCGCGGTCACCGGAAAGACCGTCGATGCGCTGGCGGCCGAGCTCAACCAGAAATTCACGGAAGTGGGTAAAATTCGCGACCCTCAGATTGTCCTGCAGGTCATCAAGGGCGACACACCCCTGAACGAACTGAGGAATGCCATCGTCACCAACTTTGGACAGAACGGACAGTCCCGCGAGGTCCGCGTTTCCCCCGACGGCACGATTCAGCTGCCCCTGATCGGGCCAGCTCCTGCGATCGGGCTGACCTTGCGGGAAGTCGCCGAAGAAGTCAACGCCCGATATTCCGAAATCATTCGGGGGGTCACCGTCAATCCCAACCTGATTGAGCGGGCACCGCGCAGCATTTACGTGCTGGGGCGGGTCAACCGCCCGGGTCGCATCGAACTGACCGGACCCACAACAGTCATGCAGGCCATCGCCCAGGCAGAAGGCTGGCAAACAGGTTCCAACCTCAGGCAGGTCGTGGTTTTCCGGCGTGACGAAAACTGGAACCTCGTGGCCACGCGACTGGATCTGCAGGGTGCCCTCAACGGACGACGCCCTTACCCTTCCGACGATATCTGGCTGAGGGATTCCGACATCGTTCTGGTACCCAAGTCGCCGATTCAGAGGTTCAGCGAGACCGTCGACTTGTACATGCTGCAGTCGCTCTACTCCATATTTCCGCAACAGGGAGTCGTCTTCAACTTTGACGGCTTCACGGGATTCTGAAACCAGCTGATTTGGTCAGCGCGGACTTTCGCAGGCAAGATGCACCGTGCTGTGATGAATGGGAGCTGTGATGAATGGGAACGCGTGGCGGTCACGAAAAATCTCCGGCGCTGCCAGCAGTCCAGAATTCAGGATGCCGCAATGGCTGCAGCTCACCAGGCCGGGATGCACGCCCATCAGGCCGTTACCTCACCCAGGCCGACCGGGTGCCAATTCACCCGGGGCAGAAAATTGACTGGGGCGAGGTCAGGCCATCTCGTCCAGCAGGCGGGACACGGCAGCTTCCAGTTTGGCGGGCGACTCGTACACGCCGCTGGCAATCTGGGCCTTGATCGTTGCCACACGGTCGGCGCGAATGGATTCGCCGCTGGTTCTGGCCAGCATCTGGGCTTCGAAAGAAATGTCCACCTGGTCGACAGGTGCCTGGGCCGGAGCCTGAACCGCAGCGGCAGAACGCGTCTCCCGAAAGGAAATGCTCTGGGTCTGGTTCAACTGGCTGGTCGGTCGGATTTGCATCGTACTTCTCCAATCACGGTTACTCCATGAGCTGCGCGGGGCGGGCTCGTGGACTTGTCTGGTTTTAAAGGCCATGCCAAACCTGTCTGGCATCGTTGCCTGACCTGTTCGCAATGCCGGGGCATTGTCCGCACCGACCGTGATGCGTTGTTCACCATCCGTGACTGAAGTGGGTAAGCGGTTTGGCCAGCCAACTTCGTCTTGCATTCAGCATCGGAACGGGAACAACGACAATCAACTTTCCCTGGGGAAAAACCTGTGGTGCGGGTTGCAGTCCAGTCTGCCGGTGGCCTGAAATCTGACGCTGGTTCCTGTTGCATGGACCGGACGATCGCCGTCCGTCACACGCCCCCCGGCCCTGTCGCCCGCCGGATTTCTCCAGAGCGGTTTTTCTGCAACGAACCGGAACTGCTTTTCAGATTCTTTCCACAGTTGGCTTGACTTCGCACAAACTACGGTGTGACTGAACAAAGGGTTCAATAATCAAAAAACATTTATTCTGTTTTTACAGCTTAGTCCTGCTATCAGCGGTCAACAACGTCAATCCGCTGGCAGCAACACCGGTGCTGGCGAAAATCGCCGGCCAGTTTGCCCCCGTCCCGA
>JBGSVU010000351.1:0-5919 GCA_041752775.1 Pirellulaceae bacterium
AACAGGCGAAAACCGCTGCAATCGAAAAAGCTGCCAGCGGGGCAGGTGGAGCGACGTCCACTTCGGGTGCAGCTGCGGCAGCTGCACCTGCGCCAGGGCAGCCTGCTGCCGCTGGTGGAGCCTCCAACACTTCAACCGGAGCCGCCGGCGCCATGGGTGCGGCAGCCAAGGCCGGTTCGGGTCGGGGACAGGGTCCTCCCGACGAGAACTCCCGCATGGCACTGCCGCCATTGATGAATGACGGCGACTGATCCGGTTTTCCGGCTGTCCCAACTGTCGGAACAAGTCCGGAGCCTGAATTGGACGATTCCTGAAAGGGTACGCGAAAATTTTTCCGCGTACCCTTTTCTCTTTTTTTGGGGACTCGCTGGCCCCTGCTGTCTGATACTGCCACCAGTTGCCGGTTCCACAGCACCCTCTGGCAACGTCCGCTTTCCGGACCGTTTTGCTAGAATGAAGGAGATTTTTACCCACACCCCGTCAGGTCACCGTCGTGGACCCAACGCCAAAACGGAACGTCAACAGGAATCTTCCCCCCGCACGAACCAAACGGGATATCGTGCGGCAGATTTCGCAGGAACTGGGGCTGACCCGAAAACTCACGGGAGATGTCGTTCAGAGGACGTTCGATGCCATTCTGGAAGCGATTGTCATGGATGAACGGGTTGAGTTCCGGAACTTTGGCGTCTTCATGGTCAAGAAACGCGTCGCCCGCAAGGCCCGCAATCCGCAGACCGGTGAGGAAATCGACGTGCCGCCCCGCTACGTGGTCACCTTCAAGGCGGGCAAGGAACTGGAGGCCCGGATGCGGGAACTGATCAACCGCGACCATCCCGCCAAAGAAACTGACGAACGCCCCTAACCCTTGGCTTGATGCCGGACACACACCATGGAAAATCCGCTTCGCAACCTCCCCAGCGTCGCCCAGTTGCTGGAAAACCCCCATCTGAAAAAGCTCTCCGAGCGGCTCAACCATCAGGTGGTGGTCGAAGGCGTGCGGGACTTTCTGGGAGCTTTACGGCACCGGGTGAACGAAAAAATTGAAGACGTCGATATCCCGTCACCTGCCGATCTGGCTGAAAAAATTGCTGGCTGGATGACAGCCCAGCGGCGCGACCAGCTGCGTCCCGTGATCAATGGCAGCGGCATTTTGTTGCACACCGGACTGGGCCGGGCTCCTCTGGCTCCTGCCGCCGTACGTGCCATCGGGGACGTTGCCGCCGGATATTGCAGTGTCGAACTGGAACTGGGCACCGGCCAGCGCGGACAGCGGGCCAACACCGTGCGGCAACAGCTGATCGATTTGACCGGTTGCGAATCCGCGGCCATCGCCAACAACAACGCAGCAGCGACGATGCTGGCCCTGTCGGCCACAGCCCGGGGCCGCGAAGTGATTGTGTCGCGCGGACAACTGGTCGAGATTGGCGGCAGCTACCGGTTGCCCGAAGTCATGGAGTGCAGCGGGTGCATCCTGCGCGAGGTCGGCACGACCAACAAAACCCGCGCAGGTGACTACGAAAAAGCGATCGGCGAACAGACCGGCGCAATTTTGCGGGTGCACCCCAGCAACTACCAGATCGTGGGTTTTACCGAGTCGCCAGACATCGAAGAACTGGTGCGAATCGGTCACCGCCGCGGCATTCTGGTCATCGATGACATCGGCTCCGGAGCGCTGCTTGATTTTGCCCGTTACGGACTGAAGGACGAACCTCTGGCTCGCGAGTCCGTCCGGCTGGGGGCAGACCTCGTTCTGTTCAGCGGCGACAAACTGGTCGGCGGTCCGCAGGCTGGAATTATCGTTGGCCGGCAGAAGTACATTCGCCAGATCCAGGAGAATCCGCTGATGCGCGCGATGCGGGTCGGCAAAACGACGCTCGCCGCGCTGTCCGCGACCCTTGCCCTGCACCTCAATCCCGAACGCGCCGAACAGGAGATCCCGCTGCTGGTGATGCTGGCGACCCCGCTGGAAAATCTCGAACTGCGCGCCAGAAAAATCGCCGCCCAGCTGAATGGCACTGGTGAAGTCCGCTTGGCAGAGGCGGTGCCCGGACACTCAATGCTGGGCGGAGGCAGCCTCCCTGGCCAAACCATCCCCAGCTGGTGCGTTTCACTGGAGCCAAAAAACAGGTCGGCCGACCCGTTCGCCGCGGCACTGCGCAACGGAGAACCCGCGGTGCTGGTCCGCATCAGCCAGGATCGCCTGTTGCTGGACATGCGCACGATTCATCCCGGGCAGGACGTCGCGCTGATCAATGCTTTTGAGGCGCTCGGTGGAAAATGATGGATGAAAATTTGTCCGAAGACCACCTGAACGACGGGGAATTGCCTGAAGCAGACCTGGCAGCGGAGATCGGGGAAACGCTGTTTGAGTTTACTGCCGATTCCACACAGCAGGATCCGGAGTTCGAAGACGAAGGATTTTCGATTGAGCAGCTGGGCGCCGCCTATGCCCGTGTGATACACGGGACAGGAAGGGAGGAGAAAGATCCTGCCGAAACCCCTGCCGCCGGGTCGTCGCGAGAACAGCGCGGGCGGGAGCAGGGCGAGACCGCGTCCGGTGGTGATCCGGATGATGCCCTCGACGACGATGCCGACGATGCCTGTTGTCCCGTGTCCGAACAGTCCATTCTCGAGGCCGCCCTGTTCGTGGGCGCGCCTGCCGGAACCCGGCTGACCGCGCGGAAACTGGCGGCGCTGATGCGCGAAGTCAGCCCCAAAGAAATACGCGGTATCGTCGCCAGGTTGAACGAACAGTACGAACAACAGCATTCCGCCTGTCGCATCGCTCTGCGTGACGGCGGCTACCAGATGGAACTGGTCCCGGAACTGGAATCCCTGCGCGACGGATTCATGGGCGAAGTCCGCGAAATCAAATTGCCCCAGAATGCCATTGATGTTCTCGCCGTGGTGGCCTACCACCAGCCCGTCACGCGACAGGAAGTCGACCGGATCTGGCAACGTCCCAGCGGCGGGTTGTTGTCGCAACTGGTTCAGCGCAATTTGCTGGCGACCGAATCGGCTGCGGCATCATCCCGCGACCGGACGTACGTCACGACGGAGCGGTTTCTGGAACTGTTGGGGCTGGAAAGTCTGCAGGATTTGCCGCAAACGACCGATGTTTCAGACGTTGACGATTTCTGAAGCTCGCGTGCCGCAATTTTGTGCATGACGGCCTGAAAATCCGTCTCGACGCCGAAGGAAGTGGTTTGGGCCGGGACGGCTGGACCCGGTGGCGCGACGTTCAGGGACGCAAACTGTTCCCGGCGGGCCGGTTTTCTCCGCAGCTTCTAACCGCCGTTCCGCCGCCATGGTGGAGATTACGCCCTTGTCTGGAACAGAACCGTCCGGGGCGATTCCATCCTGTCGCAGAGACTTTTGAATTCAGTTTTTCGGCACGACACTTGCTTGGGCAGGACGGATTCTGTCGCGCGGAGCGATAGAACCTGGGCGGGTTGCGCGAGCGACTGCTTTTCCTTTTTATCTGCTTCTGAATCCTTGTGAGGTGTGGGTTGACCCCTAAAGAAATTCTGGCGTTGTGTCGTGAAAAAGATGTCAAAGCCGTTGATTTGCGGTTCATGGATTTTATTGGCACCTGGCAACACACGACTATCCCCGTGCGCCGGCTGACCGAAGACGTGTTTGCCGATGGCCTCGGCTTTGACGGATCGAGCATCCGCGGCTGGCAGCAGATCAACGAGTCGGACATGTTGCTGGTCCCCGACCCGACGTCGGCGTTTCTGGATCCGTTCACAGCCCTGCCGACGCTGAATCTGATTTGTGACATTCAGGATCCAATCACACGCGAGGACTACAGCCGCGACCCGCGCAACATCGCGAGAAAGGCCGTGGCCTATCTCAACAGTACGGGCATCGCGGACACGGCCTATTTCGGACCGGAAGCGGAGTTCTTCATTTTTGACGATGTCCGCTTTGACCAGAACAGCCATTCGGGGTTCTTCTACCTCGACAGTGTCGAAGCGGAATGGAACCGCGGGCGAGAAGAGTTTCCCAATCTCGGCAACAAGATCCGCCACAAAGAAGGTTATTTCCCCTGCCCGCCCACCGACCAGCTGATGGACATTCGCAACGAGATGATGCAGGTCATGATCGAAGCTGGCCTGGAAGTGGAAACGCATCACCACGAAGTCGCCACGGCGGGTCAAACCGAAATCGACTTGCAGTTCAACGAGCTGGTGAAGATGGCCGACAATCTGATGATGTACAAGTACATTGTCAAAAACGTGGCCTTTCGCAACCAGAAAACCGTAACCTTCATGCCCAAGCCGCTGTACGGTGACAACGGATCGGGAATGCATGTGCACGTTTCTTTCTGGAAGGAAGGCAAGCCGCTGTTCGCCGGTGATGGCTATGCCGGGCTGAGCGAGATGGCGCTGTACGCGATTGGCGGGATTCTGAAACATGCCCCAGCCCTGCTGGCGATCACGAATCCGACCACCAACAGTTACAAGCGCCTCGTGCCAGGTTATGAAGCCCCCGTCAACCTGGCCTATTCGCAGCGAAACCGTTCGGCTTCGTGCCGGATTCCGATGTACAGCAACAGTCCGAAATCGAAACGGATCGAATTTCGCTGTCCCGATCCGACCTGCAATCCGTACCTCGCCTTTGCAGCGATCACGATGGCTGCACTGGACGGGATTCAGAACAAGATCGATCCTGGCAGCCCGCTGGACAAGGACATTTACGACTTGCCGCCGGAAGAAGCGGCACTGGTGGAAAAGACTCCGGCGTCGCTGGAGGCGGCCCTCGATGCACTCCAGGCGGACCATGAGTTTCTGCTGCGGGGCGACGTGTTCACACGCGATGTGATCGATACCTGGATCAGTTACAAGCGGAAGAAGGAAGTCGATGCTTTGCGTTTGCGGCCGCATCCTTACGAATTCTGTTTGTACTTTGACATGTAGCCGCGGCTGTTTTTCCGCAGAAAACAGGGGCGTCCCGCGGAGCCAGCGGCAAAAACCGGCAGTTTTTGGGCTGTTTTTTCTCCCGGTAGCGATTTGACCCCATAAAAACAGTGATTTTTTGCGTCTTCACGCTTGCCGTAATGCAGGGCGTTTGTAAAAATCGTGGGCGTGTGCGACCGGCCATCCGACATTTGTTGCGGCGGGCTGGTCGCAGGACTCTCTTTTGCATTGGCACTGGCCGTCGATCGCAGAAGGTCTGTCGGCAGCAACGAACCGGGACGACTCATCCGGGGCGGTCTGCATGGTTCCGGCCCTGCGATAGAGGAAAGGGAGAGGCCCTGAATGGAATGGCGGTGCGAAGTCCGGAATTGTGCCGGGTCCGGGACTCCATTCCTGTGTTGGACTTTGGTTGCCCGCACAGCAACCAGAGTTTTTTTTATTGTTTGCCGCACTGCGTTGGTGCTGCGCAGGTTACTGCCACAAGGACAAGAAATGGCCAATACTACTGAAGCAAAGAAACCCATGACCAAGTCGGAAATCATGGCTTCGCTGTCCGATTCCACCGGACTGTCGAAGAAAGACATCTCCAATGTGTTTGAGAATTTGACCGACCTGATCGGCAAAAACCTCAAAGGCAAGGGACCTGGTGTGTTCACCATTCCAGGACTGTCGAAGATCAAGGTAATTCGCAAGCCAGCGACCAAGGCTCGCAAAGGTATCAATCCGTTCACCAAGGAAGAACAGGTGTTCAAGGCCAAACCGGCCCGCAACGTCGTCAAGATTCTGCCCCTCAAGGGATTGAAGGACATGGTTTAGTCCTCCCTCCGGCAGGGAATTCCGGATTGCCAGAATGAGCCGACAGGCTCGGGATCCGGATTCATTCCGGCCGGGATGGGGTTCGACGGGCGGCTGTTTGTTTCTGAAACCAGCGAACTACCGGGCCCGGTCCAGACCTGCCTGCAATACAGTCGGCGAAAAGAAGTCGGCAACAAGAAGT
>JBGSVU010000352.1:0-4698 GCA_041752775.1 Pirellulaceae bacterium
GCAGCCGTTGCCAGATGCGTTCGCCGTTATATTTTACGAGCGGGAAATATCGCTCCATCAGCCGGTTTCTCAGATCCTGGTTTTCAGGGTCCTTTTTGAACTGGATCCAGACTTCCTGGATCTCATCGACGGCGTTGTCAACTGTCGTCGCCATCCAATCCTCCGTGATTGCCGCGTCAGGTTATTGTAAACAGGATTCCGGCGGGCGCCGAAACCAGTGAATTGATGCTGGACTTCGTGTCGTTCACCAAACGTTTTTCGAATTCAACCCGACGAAAACTGCAAATCCGTTCCGCAACTTTCATCAAGATGATTTCCCCGAAGGCCAGGTGTCTATCACATCCGGCAAGGGCAAGTCAATGAACAAATTACACGCTTGCCAAAATTTCCCGGTCGCGCCGATTGAGGGCGCAAACACCCTGTTTCAGAATCGGCATTAGACGTTGACAAAGTTGAACGATTCCAGCGATTGTTCCGCTTTTTTCCGGAAATTTTCCGGATTTCCGGAATCCCACCTTCAGGCCGCGCTGGCCGTGACCTCCTGCAGGTCACCCAGCCGGATCCGCGCAATCACATCCACCCGCGTCGTGGCATCAATCTCCCGGTCACCCAGCACGGTCAACACCGGAATCGATGCCTGCAGCAACCCGGCGACCGTCCGCCGCAAATCCTGGCGGACCAGCATCACCGGTCTCATCCCTGCCCGCTGCATGTGACGTATTCCGGTTTCCACCGATCGAACGAGGCTGGCAGAAATTCCGGCACGCGGTGGTTTCTCAAAAGGCGTGTTCGATGTCATCTCGTACAGACGCCGCTCCAGTTCGTCACTCAAACCGAAACAGGCCAGCCGCCCGTCCTGCTCCCGCAACAGCCGGCAGAGGTTGCGTCCCATCGTTCGCCGGACATGATCCGCCACTTCATCTGCCCCGGGACGTTGCGATCCAGGTTGTTGCGCCCCAATTTCCAGAATCGATTCCAGCACCTGATGCAGGGGGCGTAACGGAAATCCTTCGCTCACCAGCGCCCGCGCCACGCGTTGCAAATCAGCCAGCGTCAGACCCGAATCAAAATACTCCTGAACCACAATCGGGTGGGTCCTGCGGGTTTCATCCATCAACTGCTGAATCGTGTCGCGACCCAGCAGGATCGCCGCATTCGAACGCACGACCCATTCAACGCAGTGCAGGATCACATCCGTCGGCGCCAACAGCAGCTCGCCGGGTTCCGGACGATACGATTCCGACAGGACCCAGACCGCTTCGCTGGCCCACGGAAATCCGCCTGCTGAATCCTCTCCGATATCGCCGCCCGCACCCGCCACCCGCAACAGGCTGTCCGGTTCGATCCGCGCCGTGATTACAGGATGGTCGTCCAGCAGGACCCGAAAACCGTTTTCTGCCAGTTGCAGGTTGTCGATCACGCGGATTTTGGGCAACACCAGCCCCAGTCCGACGACCAGTTCGTTTCGCAGTTCACCCACACCCGCCAGCAGAGTGCCGCCCGCAGCCGCATTGGCCAGCGACACCAGTCCTGCACCGAGTTCGATCTGCAACGGGCTGGTTTCCAGCAATCGCCCCAGTGACTTGTCGACCCCCGGACTGGTCGCCGGACCGGCCGCTGGAGCAGATGTAAACGGACTCCCCGCGGCGCCAGCTTCTTTTTTCGGCGTCCACAACGCCAGAGTCACCATCCCCCCCGCCAACAGTGCCAGCGGCAGAAACGGCATGTTGGTAAATGCAAACACGCCCAACAGTCCCGCAGTCATCACCAGCGCCACCGGTTTGCCAGTGATCTGGGCGAACGTTCCTTCCGAAAAATTCGTGTCCGCCGACCCGCGACTGACCAGCAACCCGGCTGCCAGCGACACCAGCAGCGCCGGCAACTGACTGGCCAGCCCATCACCAATCGTCAGTGTCGAAAAAGTCTCAACGGCCGTTCCTGCGGTCATCCCCTGGCTGATTCCAAAAGCGATTCCACCCACCAGATTGATCGCTGTGATGCACAATCCCGCCAGCGCGTCCCCGCGAATGTATTTGCTGGACCCGTCCATCGATCCATAGAAGTCCGCGCTGTCCAGCAAACGCCGCCGCATCTGCTGGGCCTGCTCGTGTGTGATCAAACCGGCATTCAAATCCGCATCGATCGCCATTTGGCGACCCGGCAAACCATCCAGCGCAAACCGCGCAGCGACTTCGCCAATCCGCGTTGTGCCATGCGTGATCACCAGAAACTGCACCAGAAACAGAATCAGAAAGATCACCATTCCGACCGCCAAATAGTCGTTGGCCACAAATTCACCAAATCCCCGCACGACATATCCTGCGGCGAGTTCGTGATCGATCGGTCCCCGGGCGAGAATCAGTCGGGTGGTCGCCACATTCAGGGCAATTCGGGCCAGCGTGGTCACCAGCAACAGGGCCGGGAACAGGCTGAATTCCAGCGGGCTGCGCACAAAAACGGCAGTCAGCAGAATCAGCGCGGATACCCCGAGGTTCGCTGCCAGAAAAAAGTCGAGCACCGGGGCTGGCAACGGCAAATAAATCAGCAGCACGCTCGCCAGAATCACCACTGGCAATGCAAAACCGGTCCACCGCCGGGCTCCAACTCGACCTTCCATGATTTGTGGATTCCCTTCCGACAAATTACCCCGCCTGTGGGAACTGACTGGTTTCCCACGTTGTCCGGTTGCGTCCTGCTTTCGGATCTGGCCCCAAAAAGGGCTGGTTCAGGCGTCGGCCAAGGTTAACGGGAACGGAAATCTGAGTCCAGCCGGAACGCCAGACGCCAAAATCGGCGAAAGACCGCGAAAAAACTGCGAAAATGGGGTCTTTATTGGCGGTTTTCGTTCGCGCTTCAATGATGATGCTGGCGGGTCACGGAAGGCGCACTTGATTTTTGGCGGAGTTGGCTATCGATCCGGGTTTGCGTCGGGCTCGTAGGGAGATGCGGTTTGCGTTGTTGTTTCGTGGCGGTCTGGTTGACACTGGAACACCAAAATAGGTGCACCAAAATAGGTGGGTGGCACCAATTGAAACCACGCCTGAAAATCCTGCCATTTTGCCTTGCCGTGTTGAAAACCGGAATTGCAAAGTGGTAAGATGGGCAGGCGGCGTTTTTAATGTTTCAGTCTGAAGGAGCTGGGTCATGAGGCATGTTTTTGCGGGAATTGTCGCGTTTTTTGTGTGCCTGGCCAGCCTTGAGTCTGACGGACATGCGGATTTCCTTTACACGGATTTTTCGAGCACCGCGGGGTTGCAGTTGAATGCCGATGCGCACCAGGCCGGCAACGTCCTGCGGTTGTCCAATTCAGCTTCGTTCAGCAGCGGAAGCGTGTTTACATCGGCTCAGGTGGACCTGCGGGACGGAAACTCCTTCAGTACACATTTTCAGTTCAGGCTGCACAGTTCTGCCGGTATCGGAGACGAAGACGGAATTGGTGCCGACGGGCTTGTTTTTATTGTTCAGCCGGTTGGGAACAACGTCGGCGGAGCGGGATTTGGAATTGGCTACTCAGGAATCGCGCAAAGCCTGGGAGTGGAATTCGACACGTACAACAATGGCGCATCCACTGCCGACCCCAGTGACAACCATGTCGGGATTGACCTGAATGGAAATATAGCTTCCGTTCAAACCCGGACCGAAGCGATCCGGTTCAACAACGAACAGGTCTGGAACGCCTGGATTGACTATGACGGATTGAGTGACGCACTGGAAATCCGCTGGTCGATGGTCAATTCGCGACCCGAAGAATCCCAGTTGTCCAGAACAGTGGACCTTGAATCGGTTATTGGTCAGAGCACGGCCTATGTCGGTTTTACATCGGCGACAGGATCAGGGTTCAACGACCACGACCTGTTGCGGTGGGAATTCCGGGGTGAGTTTGCGCCTATCCCGGAGCCGGCTTCGCTGCCGGGAATTGCACTTCTGACCACTGCCATTATTTTCTTCTCCAGAGTGTTTCCGAATGCCCTGGACTGAATGGTACAACAGCCTTGAAAAACCGTCGTGGACACCCGAGCCATCGACCATTGGACTGATCTGGCAGATTCTGTATCCGGTTATTTTCTTGACATTCGGATTCGTGTTCGTGCAGGCGATCCGGAAACAGTTGCCCTGGTGGGTGGCATTGCCCTTTGGCATCAATCTGGCGGCGAATCTGGTTTTTACACCAATCCAGTTCGGACTCCGGAATTTGCCTTTGGCTGCGGCAGACATCGTGATTGTCTGGGGCACAATTCCCTGGATGATGGTGGCGATCTGGCAGCACTACAAATGGGTCGCAGTAGCGCAGATTCCCTATTTTGTCTGGGTATCGATAGCCGGCGTGCTGCAACTGTCGATCACATACTGGAATTGGGGCAAATGACCCTGCCACTGCCCCGGTGAACGGACCTGAAGGTCGATCAAGACAAGCTGGCAGAGTTGCCGTTGGGTCAGTGAAACCCATGTGGTTTCACCCTTGGTTGGCTTCACCAGCCTACTGACTCCAAATCTCCAAAAGTAGTTTGGCGCAACAATCTTCGAAATCATTGTGGAATGCCCCATTTTTCTGTACCAGTGGTTATGAAAGTTTGGGTTGGGAAACGGGTAACGGATCAGCGGAGGCAGCACACCGCCGCCGCGAAAATTCGGCAGGAGTGAGATAATCCAACGAACTGTGCGGACGCTCGTGATTGAAATCGTACTGCCAGGCACTGG
>JBGSVU010000353.1:0-3179 GCA_041752775.1 Pirellulaceae bacterium
CTGCACCACCACACGATCCACAAACCGGTGCTGCGACCGGTGGATGGCAATTCGAACATCCCACACCACCGCAGGCGCCGCAGGCCGGTGCCACGCCGGCGGGCTGGCACTGTGAGCAACCCGCACCACCACACGCTCCGCATCCTCCGCCACCGCCGTAAGCGCCATCGCCGGTTCCAAACAGATTGCTTGACTTGGTGGTTTCTCCATAGAACAGCATGTCAAATCCGGCGTTCATGTCGTTGAAGAAATTCTTGAAACATCCGTTCCGTTTGCAGTAGGGAATGTGAATGTTCATGTCGGGTGGGCAAATGTTGGAGGGCGGACGTGGCCGACCGACAATGCGCAGATAAGCGGTCTCGGTTGCCAGATCGTTCAACCATCCGGCAGCGTCGGCAGGCATCAGCGTGAAATCGACTGCCAGCCGTTCGGCATCCATGGCACCGTCCGTGGCGGATTCGTTGGCACCGTCCGTGGCGGATCCATTCGATTCATCGGCAGCGACTCCGGCAATCGCATCTTCGTCTGTTTTTTCCGTGCCGCGCCCGGCCGGTGTGGGCCCGCTGTCGCCACTCCCTTCGTTGACGACATTGATACCGATACAGGCCATGCCGTCACCGCTGACTGCGACACAGGAATAGCGACCGGGCTGAATTCCCTGGAAACGGAACACACCGTAATTGTCGGTGTCGGTACCGGCTACAACATCGTTGTTCGCCAACAGCATCACCCGGCCACTGCGGACTTCCACCGGCCGGCCACTGCCCGTGACCACCTGGTGAATTCGGCCGACCAGTTTTCCACCCGGTCCCAGCACCACTTCGTGTCCGGACAGGCTGGTCGCGGCGACGGCTTCGGGGCCCAGCGTCGAGATGCCTTCCAGGCCGTACAGTTCTGCCGGCCCTTCGGTGGTCTCCAGTTCGGTATGGCGACCCAACAGCCGAAAGGTTACGTCGGGAGCGAAATAGCGAATCCAGTCCAGATTGATCGTCGTGCTGTTGTCGGTGGCGTGGACAGTGAGTTCGGTTGGCAATTTGCCTGTCAGCGACTGTTTGTGTTCGATCGCCAGAAATCCGAATCCAAAAAAGGCTTCGTCGCCAAATCCCACCAGCGAGTACGTGTCCTGCTGCAGATTGTTGAAATCAAACTGGCCGTCCTCGCCGGTGCGTGTCTCCATTGCGACCACTCCGCCTGACAGCAGATACAGCGGCAACCCTGCAACCGGTTCACCGGTCGGGCCCAGGACGGTGCCGTGCAGTTTTCCCGTCGGATCAATCATCACCCAATTGCTGCGCAGCGGTTTGGAAACCGGTGCCCCGCCGTCTTCCAGTCCGGCCTGTTTCCAGCCGGCAAATTTTTCCCGCACGATGACTTTCTGCGCCGGCTCGCGGTCGAGATCCAGTTGCGGAATCCCTGGCAGGTTGTTGCTCTGCTGGCCACCCGGCAACATTCCCGGTGTGATCACCATCGGCTGCCTCTCTTCATCCTGCGATGGCGGGTTGATGTCGGGAATCCCGAATCCAGGCTGGTCCGGCAATGGATCCTGTCCGCCCAGGCCCGGCGTCTGAAACGTTCCGTTGTCCTGGCGAGGATAGCTGGCGATCCGGTAACGCAACTGCGCCCCGGCCATGGCCGGAGCAACCAGCACCGCCAGCAAAGATGTCAGAACCAGAAGATTGCGGTGCAGTACCATGACAACCCATTCCGTGAAAGCAGGTGAAATCCGATTCGCACACCGCGCAGTTTGCAATGTGCCTTGCTCCAGAATTTCGGACTGGCAACCGCAGAGGGTCAACCGGAATTTCAGCCAACAAGTTGGTAATTCCAATTTGCCTGCAGAATGTTCCGGTCCTGATCGCCGTTCGGATAATGCGCCCTGGACGGCAGTGAAAACCACCGGACCGGTTCGGGCATTTGTAACGAACCGGACGGCCCGTATCGAAACTGCGAATCTGACGGATGCGCGAAATGGAGCGCGGTTCGCAAGGTCCCGCGCCGGGCGTCCTGCCCCCGCCGGATCCTCCGGCAGGGACAAACATCTTCAGGCCAGAACTGCTCCCGGCTCTAATTCCGCAAAGCGGAAATCTTTTCAAACATCGGCCCGACTGCGTTCTCCAGCATCCCGCGAATCGTCGCATTGGGAATCTTCTGGATCCCGGCTTCGAACCGTTCCCGAAAGGTGTCGATCGCACCAAACAGCATCGCCTTTTGGGGCTCCGGCAACGCGCTGATCTTCGACGGGTCGAGTGTCGATCGCAGTTCCCCAATCTGCCGAACGAGGCCGGTGGCTTTTGCCAAATCGACGTCGTCGAGGTTATTGGCCAACCCCTGCAACTTTTCCACGATCCCCGCCACGTTAATACCCGCATCGTCCGAAACCGCCGCGTCCTCATCGGGCGCCGCGTCCGGATCTTCCGTCAATTCCGGCGTCCGGATATTCGGGTTCGGTCCCAGCCCTGTGGACGGCCGGTTCGCAATCCACCACACCGCCGCTGCCACCAGCAATCCGATCACGATCAGGGGAACCAGAATCTTCGAAGCGGATCCGGCAGGTGCTGTCGCCGCCGGCATCGAACGGGGGACTGCCGCCGGTGCCGCCGCCAGATTGCCCAGCCCCAGCTGCGATCCCAGTCCGGCGGGCAGATATTTGCCCAGGTGCTGTTGCTGGTCGCCCAGCAGACTTTCCAGCCCAACGGCGTTCATGCCCCTGTTTTTGACGTACTTGCCAATCACCGCCAAAATCATCGGGGCCACCATCGCCAGCAGGCTTTTGATTTTCGCCGCATCGACACCGGTGGCTTTGGAAATCGTGTTCGCAATCCCTTCCATCCTGCCGCCGAAAATCATCTCGAGAATCCCGTTTCCCGATTTTTGATATTCGTCGGTCTTCGCGCCGCCGCCCATCAGGTCACCGAGGCGATCCAGCACACCGCCCTCGGTTTTCTGTGCCGACCGGAAAACCTCTTCCGCGCCGCCAGGCGAACCCGCTTTTTTGATCAACCCGCCCAGTATCGTTCCGGCGGCAGCCTCCAGAACCGACGAAGTCTTCTCCGGACTGGCGGTCCCCATCATCCCGCCCAGTTTCTCCATCACCGATCGCGAGACCGCACCCTTGACCATCTCCATCAAATCTGTCGACATCGCACTTCACCCCTGCAACAAAACCAGTCATGGAAAGA
>JBGSVU010000354.1:0-6335 GCA_041752775.1 Pirellulaceae bacterium
TACCGCGGTGCTCAACTGGCGAATCGGCCGGGCGCGGGCGGGAGGGGATTCAGTTGACATTTCTCAACCCGAATTCGTTGAGTTTGCGATACAGATTCCGTTCACTGATACCGAGGATCCGGGCCGTTTCCTCGCGATTGCCGCTGGTCAGCAACAACGTCTGCTCCACGGCCCACCGCTCGATATCGCGCATCGATTTGCCGATCAGCGAGGAATCCACGGCCAGCGAACCCGCGGAACCGTTGTCGGCCGCAGCCAGGCCTGTACCGTCCGGGCTGCCTGCCTCCGTCGCCATGCCGTCCGCGCTGCGGGAATTTTCAACCGGCAGTTCTTCCAGCAGGTCGGGCGACAAATCATCGACGTCCAGCGTGCCGTCGAGATCCATCACGACCAGCGATTCGACTACGTTTTTCAGCTGGCGAACGTTACCCCGCCAGTGGTAATCGAGCAACCAGCGGCGAAGTTCTGTCGTAAATCCCCGGACGTTCTTGCCATTCTTTTTGGCGGCGGTTTTCCGGAAAAAATCGGCCAGCGGCAGGATGTCCTCGCGGCGTTTGGACAGCGGGTCCAGGTGCACCGTGACAATCTTCAGCCGAAAGTAAAGGTCACTGCGAAAACGGCCAGCGTCAATTTCCTTCTCCAGGTCCTTGTTGGTCGCGGCCAGAACCCGCACGTTCACATCAATCGGCCGGTTGTCGCCGACCCGCGTGATCTGGCGTTCCTCCAGCACCCGCAGCAGTTTGATCTGGGTGGCCATCGGCATGTCGCCAACTTCATCGAGAAACAGCGTCCCTCCGTCGGCATATTCGAATTTCCCCTGACGGTCGGTGATGGCGTCGGTAAAGGCTCCCTTGACGTGCCCGAACAGTTCGCTTTCGACCAGGTGCTCGGCGACCGCTGCGGTATTGATGGCAACGAAAGGCTTCTTCTTGCGTGGGCTGTTCTGGTGGATCGCCTGGGCAATCACGTCCTTGCCGCTTCCGGTTTCGCCGGTGATCAGCACACCGGCGTCGGTCGGGGCGATCCGTTTCAGCCGGTCGACAACATTTTTCATGCTGTTGCTGGCGTAAATCAGGTTCTCGAATCCGAAGGTTTCGTCCAGCCGGATGTGCAGTTCCTGGTTTTGCCGTCGCAAGCGAACCGATTCGGCGGCCTTGGCAGCCACGGCCTGCAACCGCTTGGGGGTGATCGGTTTTTCGAGGAAATTGTAGGCCCCCTCCCGCATCGCTTCGACCGCTCGCGGGACCGATGCATGCCCGGTCACCAGAATGACTTCGCACTCCGGCAGCGACTCGCGGGCCTGTCGCAGGATCTGCATCCCGTCGATGTCGTTCATCATCAGGTCGGTGACGACCATGTCGTAGACTTCGCGGCCAATCAGCCGGGAGCCTTCGCTGCCGCTGGTGGCAGTGGTCACCTGAAAGCCGATCCGTTCCAGGCTTTCGGTCATCGCGCGGGCCAGGTCTTCGTCGTTATCGACGACCAGAATTCGGGCAGCAGAGGGTTTTTCGGCGGTTTCGTTCATCCCCGAATCATAGCGAAATCACCCCGAATCGTCGACTCACAGGCACTCTCCGGAACGCATTGCCGGGTTCCGATGAAGTGCAAGCGGCGCGAACGCCCCAAAGAAATGGCCGGGAGAATCCAGTCCCGATGGACTCGGGTATGAATTCAATGAGGATTCAGATCAGTCCCGGCGATCTCCCTCCGTCTGCGGATTTTCGTCTGGCGGAAGTTCGATTCCCGTTTCCCGGCAAAAGTCGCGGAATTCCGGCAGCGAACGAAGCGATACCAGATCCCCATCGACCGCGGCGTGTTTCTTCATCGCTTCGTCATCGAAGAAACCCGCTTCTCTGGCCCGGCGAAGCATCGCAACTGCCTTTTGGCGAAACCCATCGAAACGCGCATCCTCCGCTCCAAGCCCCTCCGCAACGACCGCACAACAACAGGCGGTGTCGTAGATCAAGACCGGCAACACACCAGGTTGCTCCGCCACGGCTACCGCGGCCGCGATTCCTTCATCCGGTTTCCCCGTCCGCGACAGGCAGATCGCGCGCTGCAATTCAAAACGGGCCCAGTCCCTGTCGGCGCGATTTGCACACAGCCGCTCCCATATTTTCAGGGCGGCCGCATGGTCCGCAATGTGGACCAGCGAATCGGCCAGTCCAAACAGGGTTGGCCGCAACAGTTTCTCGGGAGGGTTGGGCCGCGCCTCAATCCGTTCCAGCAAATCCCGATACAGTTCTGCGGCAATTGAAAAATTCCCTGAAACGCGTTCGTAGTTCGCCAGATTGACCTGGGCGCCAATCAGTTCCAGCACGATCTCTTCCGTTGCCGAATCTCCATCAGCCACATCGCGGCGCATTTCCAGCGCCCGGTGCAGCGCCGCCCTGGCATCCACGGCATTGTCCCGGATGGACCAGCGGCCCCACCCGTCCAGCGCTGTCGCCAGTTCACGCTGGAACAGGGGACGGTTCGGGTGGTCCTCATTCAGCCGTTCGAGGGTGGATATGGCCGATGAATATTCTGCGCCGGCATCCGGACTCTGTCTGGCAGCCAGCGCCGTGGCCAACCCCTGCTGGCTGCGGCCCAGCTGCAACAGGTTCGATGCAATTCCGGGAAACTGCCGGACCAGTTCGGCATTCTCCTGTACCGCGATTTCAAAACATTTCAGCCCCTCCTCTTTGAGGTCCTGTTGCCACAACACGAGCCCCAGGTTGTTTCGCGTCAGGGCCAACTCCTGCCGCACTGTTCTGCTGGCCCTGTCGAGAACCACCAGCTCTTCGAGACCGGCAATCGCGTTGCGGTACTGTTCGGCGGACTGGGGCAGCGTTTCCGTTTTCCGCGACAGAAACCCGCCGTAGTTGACGAGCAACCGGGCGTGATCCTGCAGGTACATGCTGCGGTCGCCCATTCGCAGCAACTCAGCCGTCAGTCCGACCGCACGCCGGAAGTCATTCGCAACGTCAGCAGAACTGTCCAGTCGCAGCGAGGTGTTGGCAACGTTCCCCAGCAACCGCGCGAGTTCCAGTCGGGCCTTGATGAAATCGGGCGCGGGTGCGCCCGCCAGGCTGACCGGGGTTTCGCCCGAACCGTTTTTCGGGACCCCGGACGACGGACCGGACGCATCGACAACCATTTGGAACATCGCGGCCGCGCTCGTGTATTTTTCAAGAGCGGCCTGGTCGTTGCCTTTTTCAGCAAAAGTCAAACCGAGGTTGGCGGTGGCGGCCGCCAGATCCTGCTGCAAGTTCAGCCGCCCCGGTTCGCCTCCCGGGGAATCGTCCAGCAACCGGGTCCACAGCTTCACAGCGGATTCGTAAGCCTGTTCCGCTTCGTCGAGTTTCCCCAGTCGCCGCTGCAGGTTTCCAATCCGGAAAAAACCATCCGCCTGAAAACTGACCTGTTCGGGCGATGAAGCCTCGTTGCTGGTGAATTGCTCGAACTGCTGGCGAACTCTGGAAAAAAAAGCGTCGTCGGCTGCGGTCAGCTTGTCCTGCCGGGACATCAACTCGCCAATCAGGTCATCCGTCACCGTGTTGAGTGCTTCACGGGTCTGCAGCCGGGCCAGCGATTCTGCGTCGAGCGCGGCTGCGGTCCGCGCCTGCTCCACCGTCACGCGCTGAAGTGCGGCCTCGGTCCGCAGTTTTTCGGCATTGATGAAATACATTCCCGTCAGTGCCGCGATTCCAGTCACCACGCCGATTCCGCCGATCGCGGTCGCCAGTGTCCGGTGCCGACGCAACCAGCGTCCGGTTTTTTCCAGGGACGATTCGGGATAGGCCACCACGGGTTCGTCACCGAGAAACCGCTCGATGTCGGCGGCCAGGTCGAGTGCCGTGCGGTAGCGGTCGCCGGGGCTGAGCGCCATGGCTTTCAGGCAAATCGCGTTCATGGGGCGTGGAACATCGCTGCGGACTTCTCGCGGCGGTTTGAAATTCCCCGTCCGCACGGCGGCAACGATATCGCGGGCCCTCTCGCCGCTGTAGGGAGGTTTGCCTGTCAGCAGCGTGTACAGCGTCGAGCCGAGGCTGTAGATGTCGCTGGCCGAGGAAAGTGATTCGATGTCGCCCGCTGCCTGTTCCGGACTCATGAACGAAGGCGTACCGAGCGTGCTGCCGTGAACGGTTGCCGAACCGGACGTTCCGCTGACGGGTACCAGTGTGACTTCGCCCGTGGCGGGATACGATTCATCACGGCCTATGGTTTTGGCCAGGCCCCAGTCCACAACCAGCGTTTCGCCGTACTTGCCCAGCATGATATTGGCGGGTTTGATGTCGCGGTGCAGAATGCCCCGGCTGTGTGCATAGCCGATCGCGTTGCAGCAGTCGATGAAGCGCCGTAGCAGCATGCGAAAGAAAATCCGGTGCTGACCAGCCGAAAACCGGTCTTCACGCAACTTGTGATACCGCTCGATTTCTTCTTTCAGCGATTCGCCCCGAATGAACCGCATGGCATAGTAGGGCCGCCCGTCGGCGTAGTGTCCAAACGCGTAAACCGGCACGACACCGGGATGCTCCAGTCCGCCGGTGATACAGGCTTCCATCTCAAAACGCATCTGGGCGACTTCGTCCCGCGCAGAACGGGTCTGGATTTCCTTCAGTGCCACCTCACGGCCCAGCTCATGGTCTCGCGCCAGAAAGACTTCGCCCAGCCCTCCCCGGGCGTGGGAACGGACAATCGAAAACCGGGCCTGACCGGGGTCGCGCCGATAGCGGTCGCGCCGGGCTGCGGCTTTTCCCTGCCGCGATGGAGAAGCCGATGTGAGCTCGCCCGCCAGTTCCTCCCGGTCCGTGTAACCGGCCCGCCGCGGGGTCAGCAGCGTCATCGAAGGGGACTGCGTCAGCGAATTCAGGATCTCGCGCAATTCATCGTCCAGCAATTCATCCCGCGTGTCCGCCAGATCCAGAGTGGCGGAGTTGGCATCCAGGCTTTTTTCGACCGATTCATGCCGTTCAAGTTGACGTTCCACCAGCCGCTGGAGAACCTCCAGATCCTCGGGCCCGATCCATCCGCGGCCGGCAATCACATCGCCAATCGGTTGCTGTTTGTCCACCGCCCACTGGTTCAGCACGTCCACCAGCTGGTCGCGCGTCACAAACTCATTCTGCAATGCCAGGACGGCAAACAGCAGATTCCGGTCGGCTTGGGCAGTCGGCATTCGAGGCAACTTTCTGAAAAATCCTGGCAGAATGAACGGTGGCTGCTGTCAGCATTACGGCTCAGCGAATGGCCCAGCTGCCCGGCTCAAGTCGGTCCCCCCAGGAACGAGGCTTGTCTGCCCCGCTGTCCGCCCGACCCATTCCAACAGGCCGATCGCGGGCGGAGGCGCAATGCTTTTTCCCGTCAAAAACCCGAAACATGTACGACCCGTTTCCGGTCTCCTGTGGCGATAGACCCGCAGGATTCCACCGACCATGACCTCAGCTAACGCAACAAATGACTGCCAATCCGCAACGCAAGATGGGCGATTGCGGAATTTTATGTGAGATTTTGAAGAACCCGAATTTTCGGGATCGAAGAAATCCGCGATTTGGCCGGGTTACTCACCGGCAGGGTCGTTCGTCCGCCCCGGCGCTGCGCGACTTCCGCTGTCGGGCTGAAACTTTGGTGCCAGGCTTTGAGGCGAATTCTGTTGAAAAGAACAACTGGCAACATCAGGACATCAGGGTACTCACCTGAGGCGTTAGAGCGTTAACCCGTTAACCACCTTGGCCCCGCTTTCTACCGCACAACCGTGGCCAGCACCAAAAAGGCTCACTCCAATGCATAAAGTTGGACAACGCACTACTGGGCCGGGTAGAGTGCGGTGGACAGGTAGCGCTCACCGAGATCAGGCAGGATGACCACGATTCTTTTGCCCGACATTTCCGGCCGGCTTGCCAGCTGGATCGCGGCCCAGGCGGCGGCCCCGCAACTGATGCCGCAAAACAGACCTTCCTGCCGGGCCAGCTGCCGCGCCGTTTCGGCCGCGTCTTCATCGCGCACCTGGATCACCTCGTCGATGATGTCGACATTCAGATTGTCCGGGATGAACCCGGCACCGATTCCCTGAATGGTGTGTTTGCCGGGTTTCAGTTCTTCGCCGTTGCGGCGCTGGGTGATCACCGGGCTGGCGGCGGGCTCGACGGCTACCGCGAGGAATGCGGGGTTGCGTTTTTTCAGGACTTCGGAAACTCCCGTAATCGTCCCTCCCGTGCCGACGCCCGCCACAATCGCATCGATTTCGCCGGCCGTGTCGCGCCAGATTTCTTCCGCAGTTGTGGTCCGGTGGATTTCCGGGTTGGCCGGATTGTTGAATTGCTGCGGCATGTGCCATCCCGGGTTTTGCTGCT